>JBDKGG010000017.1:0-12457 GCA_039798325.1 Bacteroidota bacterium | reverse complement strand
CTCAGGGTGGTTTGTTGGGATTCTTGGGATTATTCACTGGAGGTGCTTTCTCTCGTGTTTCCATCTTTGCCCTTGGAGTAATGCCTTACATTTCAGCATCCATCATCATTCAATTGTTGGGATTGGCTGTTCCTTCCATCCAAAAGATGCAGAAGGACGGTGAATCTGGTCGTAAGAAATTGAACCAATGGACCAGAACATTGACCATTGCCATCGGCTTGGTTCAAGCGCCTGGTTACGTTGCTCAGTATGTGCCTGCAAACGCACATCCAGCAGGTTCTTTGTGGTTGGTTTCTGCAGTCATTATATTGACTTGTAGTACACTTTTTGTGATGTGGTTGGGTGAGCGAATCACCGACAAAGGAATCGGAAACGGTACATCTTTGATCATCATGACAGGTATCATCTCTGATATCCCACGTGGTCTTTTTGCTGAGTTTGCAGCCCAAACGCCTTTCTTCTTCTTGATTGAAATGGCTACTTTGGTTGTCATCATCGGTGCAACCATCGGAATTATCCAAGCGGTGCGCAGGATTCCTGTGCAAATGGCAAGATTGAGCGCAGGTTCTGTCAGTGGTATGCCACAGGGTGAGGCTGCTCGTTCCTTCATTCCATTGCGTGTGAATTCAGCGGGGGTTATGCCGATCATTTTTGCTCAAGCCATCATGTTCATCCCATTGTACCTTCAGAACACTGAATCATTCCGTGATAGTGCTGTTTTGGCAAGTTTGACGAGAATTGATGGTATTGGATACAACGTATTGTTGTTCACGGCGATCATCCTTTTCACCTTCTTCTACACAGCCATCGTGACCAATCCTACACAGATTGCTGATGATTTGAAAAGAAATGGAAATTTTGTTCCCGGAGTGAAGCCTGGAAAAGATACTGCAGAATTTATTGATAGAGTTTTGTCCAACATTACCCTTCCTGGTGGTATATTTGTCGGCCTTATTGCCATCCTGCCATCTATTTTAATGATGTTGGGCTTGGCGCAGTCACAACAGTTTGCACAGTTCTTCGGAGGAACATCTCTGTTGATTACTGTGGGTGTGATGTTGGATTTGTTACAACAGATTGAGAGTCACTTGTTGTCTCGTCACTACGATGGATTGATGAAGTCTGGACGAGTGAGAGGACGCAATACAGGTGGCGCTGCTGTCAGCACAGGTTATACTGTCTAACAGTGACGAGGGGAGCGAAACCGGTTGTTAAAACCGAGGATGAGATAGCGCTCATCCGAGAGAGTTCTTTGCTTATTGGAAAAACACAAGCGATGTTGGCGGCGCACATACGTCCCGGAATATCAACTTGGGAATTGGATCAATTGGTTCATGATTTTATAAAAGATCATGGAGCATATCCCGGATTCTTGGGTTACAATGATTTTCCGAATAGCATATGTGCCAGTGTCAATTCTGCTGTCGTTCATGGCATTCCTAACAAGAATGCTTTGCACGAAGGAGATATCGTATCGGTGGACATTGGTGTGGTGAAAAATGGTTTTTGGGGTGATTCAGCCTTCACTTTTGCAGTGGGGGAGATTGCTCCAGAGGTTCAGAATTTATTGCGTATCACCCGAGAATGTTTGGACTTGGCCATTCAAAAGGCCGTGGCTGGAAACAGAATCGGTGATATTGGAAATGCGGTTCAAACCCATGCTGAACAGCACGGATACGGAGTGGTTAGAGAATTAGTTGGACATGGTGTGGGAATCAATTTGCATGAAGCACCGGAGGTTCCCAATTATGGAAGAAAGGGCAGCGGCCCTGTTCTTCAAGAAGGGTGGGTGTTGGCCATTGAGCCAATGATTAACCTGGGCACAAGGAATGTGAAGCAGATGAAGGACGGATGGACCATCCAAACCACAGATGGTAAACCCAGTGCACACTTTGAGCACACCATTGTCGTCAGAAAGAACAGCGCAGAAGTGTTATCCAGTTTTAAAGAAGTAGATTTGGTATTAAATAACAATAAATAAGGGCAAGACCCGAAGAGAAAAAGAAAATGGCGAAACAATCATCGATCGAACTAGATGGCGTAATTGTAGAGGCTTTGTCCAATGCAATGTTTCGTGTAGAGTTGGAGAACGGGCATGTAATTATTGCACACATATCTGGTAAAATGAGGATGCACTACATCCGAATCTTACCAGGAGATAAAGTAAAGGTGGAAATGTCCCCTTACGATTTGACAAAAGGAAGAATTAGTTTTAGATACAAATAAGTAACTTAGAAAGTATGAAAATAAGAGCCTCTATCAAGAAGCGTTCGGCAGAATGTAAGATTGTTCGCCGCAAAGGGAAGTTGTATGTAATCAACAAGAAGAACCCCAAGTATAAACAAAGACAAGGATAAACCCCAATTGGGATATAACTAATATCAGAAAATGGCAAGGATTGCAGGTATCGATTTACCACGTAACAAAAGAGGAGAGATAGGTTTGACCTATATCTACGGTGTTGGTCGTAGCACAGCTCGTCGCATTTTAAGTGCGGGCGGAATCGACTTCAACAAGAAAGTATCAGAATGGAATGACGACGATTTGTCAAAGATTCGTGGTTTCATCACCGACGAGATCAAAGTTGAAGGCGCATTGCGTTCAGAGGTTCAAATGAACATTAAGCGTTTAATGGACATCGGTTGCTACCGTGGTATCCGTCACCGTTTGGGTCTTCCATTGCGTGGTCAATCTACCAAGAACAACTCACGTACTCGTAAGGGTAAGCGTAAGACAGTTGCGAACAAGAAAAAAGCGGTTAAATAATCAATAGCACCATAGATACGAATCATGGCTAAAGTAGAAAAAAAGAAAAAGAAGAACGTTGTAGTAGAAGCGGTGGGACAATGCCACGTGCAATCTACTTTCAACAACATCATTATCAGCTTGACCAACAACAGCGGTCAGGTGATCTCATGGTCATCTGCTGGTAAGATGGGTTTCAGAGGATCCAAAAAGAACACGCCTTATGCGGCTCAAATGGCAGCTGAGCAATGTGGTAAGGAAGCATTTGACTTGGGTCTTCGTAAAGTGAAGGTATTTGTAAAAGGTCCTGGAGCAGGTCGCGAATCAGCTATCCGTACGATCCACACAGTGGGTATCGAGGTTACTGAAATCGTGGACACTACGCCACTACCACACAACGGATGTCGTCCTCCTAAAGCACGTCGTATCTAATTAATTGAACTAAGAAAATGGCAAGATATATTGGACCCAAAACAAAGATTGCACGTAAGTTTCGTGAGGCAATCTACGGCCCTGATAAAGGTTTAGAAAAGCGTAACTACCCACCCGGACAGCACGGTCCAAACAAGCGTCGTGCAAAGCAATCCGAGTACGCAATTCAGTTGGCTGAAAAGCAAAAAGCAAAATATACTTATGGTATTTTGGAGAAGCAATTTGAGAACCTTTACAAAAAGGCCTCTGCTCGTCCAGGTGTTACCGGTGAAATCCTATTGACGCTTTGTGAGTCTCGTTTGGATAACGTAGTTTATCGTTTGGGCATTGCTCCTACACGTTCTGGCGCTCGTCAGTTGGTGGGTCACGGTCACATCACGGTTAACGGTCACGTTGTAAACATCGCTTCTTATTTGTTGCGTGCTGGCGATCGCATCGCGGTTCGTGAAAAATCAAAGTCTTTGCAATCCATCGTGATGTCTTTGTCAAACCGTCAAAAATTTGATTGGTTGGACTGGAACGATGCAGACAAGGCAGGCGTTTACATCAAGCACCCAGAGCGCGTTCAAATCCCTGAGAACATCAGAGAGCAGTTGATCGTCGAATTGTATTCTAAGTAATCTATAAACTAAAAAATTTAAGAATGGCCATTATTGATTTCGTAAAACCAGATAAAGTGATCATGCTTGAGAGCAATGATTTCACTGGTTCATTCGAATTCCGTCCGTTGGAACCCGGATTCGGAATTACCATCGGAAACGCGTTGCGCCGCATTTTGCTTTCCTCTTTGGAAGGCTTTGCCATCACCTCCATCAAAATTGAAGGTGTTGACCACGAATTCTCAACCATCAAAGGTGTTGTAGAAGATATCACAGAAATCATTTTGAACTTGAAGCAAGTGCGTTTCAAGTGCCAAATCGATGGTACAGACTACGAAAAGTTCTCCATCACCGTTGGTGGTCAAGACCAATTCAAAGCTGGTGAAATCGGAAACTTTACTACGGCTTTCCAAGTTTTGAATCCCGATTTGGTGATTTGCAACATGGATCCAAAGGTGAAAATCAAAATGGATTTGGTCATCCAAAAAGGAAGAGGATACCGTCCAGCTGAAGAGAACAAAACCAGCAGCGCTCCTGTGGGTACCATCTTCATCGACAGCATCTTCACACCCATGCGAAATGTGAAATTTAGCATTGAGAATTTCCGTGTGGAGCAAAAGACGGACTACGAGAAATTAATCTTGGAAATCCAAGGTGATGGTTCAATCACACCAAAGAACGCACTACAAGAGGCGGCTAAGATTTTGATTCACCACTTTATGTTGTTCAGTGATGAGCGCATCACATTGGAAACTGAAATCAAGCGCGAATCAGAAGAGTTTGATGAGAGCAGCTTGCACATGCGTCAATTGTTGAAGACCAAATTGGTTGACATGGATTTGAGCGTACGTGCTTTGAATTGCTTGAAGGCAGCGGATATCGATACTTTGGGAGACTTGGTATCTTTCAATAAAAACGACTTGTTAAAGTTTAGAAACTTCGGTAAGAAATCTTTGACTGAGTTGGAAGAGTTGGTGGAGAACAAAGGATTGCAGTTCGGAATGAATGTATCAAAATACAAATTGGATCGCGATTAATCGATCAAAATAGTGAAAAGAAATGAGACACGGAAAAACAGTAAATCATTTAGGTAGAAAGGCAGAGCACCGCGAAGCTTTGTTAATGAACATGGCTTGCTCTTTGATCGAGCACAAGCGTATCAATACCACTGTTGCTAAGGCAAAAGCATTGAGAAAGTATGTAGAGCCTTTGTTGACCAAATCAAAAACAGACAGCACGCATTCTCGCCGTATTGTTTTCAGTTACTTGAAAAACAAAGAAGCGGTTACAGAATTGTTCCGTGAGGTTTCTCCAAAGATTGCGGATCGTCCAGGTGGATATACCCGTATCATCCGTTTGGGATTCCGTCAAGGTGACAATGCAGAAATGGCCATGATTGAATTGGTTGATTTCAACGCCATCTACGGTAAGGAAGCTGATGCAGCTGCTGCCAAAAAGCGTACACGTCGTGGTGGTGCCAAGAAGAAAGAAGATGAAGGAACCGTTGAAGCGACAGCTACTGAAGGTGCAGAAGGTGCTACTGAAGAAAAGCCAAAAGCAAAGCGTGCTCCTCGCAAGAAGAAGGACGATTCAGCTGCTGAATAATCTTGAAAATATCATTGAAAAAAGCCATCGATTAGATGGCTTTTTTGTTTTCCATGACTACCTTTGCCCACACAAAATAAAGACAGATGAAGATCCTCGTTTGTATCAGCAAAGTTCCTGATACCACTGCGAAAATCGCATTTTCAAATCCAACCACCTATGACGAAAATGGCGTCACCTTTATCATCAATCCTTACGATGAATGGTATGCGTTGGTTAGAGCACTTGAATTGAAAGAAACCCTAGGCGGAACAGTCGTTGTTGCTTCTGTTGGTGGTGCGGACTATGAGCCCATCATTCGCAAAGCATTGGCCATTGGAGCTGATGAGGGCGTGAGAATTGATGCTCCTGAAAGCGATGCATTTGCCGTTGCAAAAGAATTGTCAGAGTATGCCAAGAGCAACGCTTTTGATTTGATTTTGTGTGGAAAAGAAACCATACAATACAACGGCGGGATTGTGCCCGGGATGGTGGCTGAGATGTTGAATTTGCCCTATGTTTTTGGCGCTTCTAAATTGGAATTAAAAGACAATAAGGTGGTTTTGGAAAGAGAAATTGCAACTGGAATCGAGGTCTTTGAATCTTCGCTTCCAATGGTGGTTTCTGCAGCCAAAGGAATGGCCGAACAACGCATCCCCAACATGCGCGGTATCATGGCGGCTAGAACCAAACCATTGGCCGTTGTAGCATCATGTGGCGCAAGTTCTGCCACTGAGGTCAAGCAGTTTGATATGCCTCCAGCCAAAGCAGGTTGCAAAATGATTCCTGCTGATCAAGCCGCGAGCCTGATTCAATTGTTACACGAAGAAGCCAAAGTGATCTAATCTGTGCACATCATGAAAACATTAGTATTTGTAGAGAATAACAATGGCAAAGCCACAAAAGCAGGTTTAGAAGCTGCCTCATACGCTTTGGCCATGCACGGCGGAAATGCCGAAAATATAACTGCCATTATCTTTGGTGAAATTCAAGGTGATGCCGGTTTGGGCGAGGTGGGTATTCATCAAGCCGTTCTAGTATCGGGTCAGCACAATAGCCTTTCCATGGCGGATAAAATCCAATCATGGATGGATGCAAATCAAGGTCAACTATTGGTTTGTAGCCACGATAATGTCGGAAAAGAAATTGCTCCTCGTATCGCCATCAGAAGCGGTGCTTCATTGATTTCTGGGGCAACGCAAATGGCCAGTGTCGGAAATGGTGTTGTCGTAAAGCGCAATGTATTTTCTGGTAAAGCCATTGCTGAAGTTGCTTCAAAAAACAACAAAGTGGTGTTGACTGTATTGCCCAATTCATTTGGTGTGAAAAAAATAGGTGGTTCATGCTCAGTGAGTGCTGAAAGTGCTTCCGGAAATGATCAAGTTAAGTTGATTGAAGTGAAAGGAAACCACGATGACGCGGGTATTCCATTGCCAGAAGCCGATATCGTGGTGAGCGGTGGTCGCGGTATGAAAGGACCAGAACACTGGAGTCCAATCGAAGAATTGGCCAAAGAATTGGGCGCAGCTACTGCTTGTTCTCGTCCTGTTTCCGACATTGGTTGGAGACCGCATCATGAGCACGTAGGACAAACGGGTATTGCCATTCGTCCCAACTTGTACATTGCAGTGGGCATCAGTGGAGCCATCCAACATTTGGCTGGAGTAAATGGAAGCAAGGTCATTGTGGTCATCAACAAAGACGCAGAAGCACCTTTCTTCAAAGCCGCTGATTATGGCATTGTTGGAGACGCCTTCGAAGTATTGCCTCAAATCATTGCCGCAGCCAAACAATTTAACGCTAGCAAATAAGTCGTGGCCAAGAGAGTTCAATTGCATGTGGCGGACATTAGTCCCAGCGGAACCACCTCAGGTGCCTATCAAATGGTGCTGATGGACATGGAAGGCATTTGGCGTCTGCCCATCATCATCGGTGGAGGAGAGGCCCAAGCCATCGCCATCGCCATGGAGCGCATTGAGCCCCTTCGCCCTTTGACCCATGATCTCATCAAAACCTTGGCAACCTCTTTCGGAATTGAAGTGTTGGAGGTGGAGATATACAACTTCAAAGAAGGGGTTTTTCACGCCAAATTAATTGCCGTGATGGACAGCCGACAAGTGGAAATCGATTCCCGCACCAGCGACGCAGTGGCCATTGCTTTGCGATTTGATTGCCCCATCTTCTGTCAAGATTTTATTCTGAGAGAAAATGCCATCACCCACCAAGACGAAAAGGCATTGGGCCATTTTGGTCACTTGCCAGATGAGGAAGAAGAGGGGCAGCCGACGCAAATGACCGTGGGTGAGTTGGAGACCGCTTTGCAAGAAGCCTTGGATGAAGAGGACTATGAAAGGGCCAGTCAAATTCGTGATGAAATTGCCAAGCGGAAATCAGAATAATCCTTTATATTTGACCTGATGGAAAACAAGAAACAAACGCCGGAAGAATTGGACGCATTGAAACGCGATAATGAAGCGTTAGCGGAACAAAATGCCAAGTTGCAGCGAGAGTTGGAAGCACGTGAAGAAGTGATGCAAAGTCTGTTTTCTTATTTTACCACGAGCAAAGAAGAGAAAAAAGAAAAAGGAGAAAAAGAAAAGCGTTAAATCTTTTTCGTTTTCCAAAATAAACGGTATGTTAGAGGGATGAAAAAATTTTTATCCCTCTTTTTATTTTTCATAGGTGTTGCTGCCGCTGCGCAAAGCAACCTGGAAATGAGTCATGATCCTTTTGAGGTTCGCTTGTCCAAAGTTGCTCCACGGCAACACAACAATCAACAAGCATTGCGCAACCAGGAAAGTTGGAAACAGTTTTCTGCAGCCCATGCGGGATGGTCAGTGGTCTTTAATGAACAAAATCAGCAAGTGCACAAAGCGTGGGGCAAGGCCATTGACTTATCAGATGAGCAATTTCAAAATGAAGTGTTGGAAACCTTTGGTTGGAACGAATTTCAACTGGTGGAGAAACCCGTGATTAGAACAGACAAAAAGACCATTCATCGATTTGTACAAGAATACAACGGATTGGAAGTTCTTTTTTCTCAATTCAAAACAGAGCGCGTGGCCCAAGGCATCGTTTCTTTTGGTGCTGATTTGTTTGCAACGAAAGATGTGGCTACGATTCCGGCAATCAACGCCCCTGCAGCAATTGAGAATGCGTTACAAGGTTTGCCAACGATTTTGGACACGGCTTGGGTTGCAGGGCCATTGAAATTGTTGCCTGTGTTGACCAATCAAGAACAAACCTTGCGATTGGTTTATGAGGTGATGATTCATGCGCACAATTCAATAGGAATTCCACAACACTATTTGACTTATGTTGATGCCATTACTGGACAAGTATGGATGCGACAAAATCAAGTAGCCCATTCCCACACTCCAGGTAAACCTTGCACCAAGGCTTGTAGTGAGCTTTTAGCAGTGGACGTAAATGTTGGTTCCACTTATTATTTGACATCCCCTTGGGATGCTCCCGTGCAAGGGGTTTTGCCCAATTTGAAAATTGTCGCCAACGGGTCAACGTATTACACCGATGCCAATGGCAATGTCAATATTCCACAAGTAGGTCCATTTAACGCTACTTTTTCTTTGGAAGGTCCTTGGGCCAAAGTATTTACCGGAACAGCCACGCCTTCATTTAGTGCGACATTGCAAGAGGGAAGCAATGTGGTATCCTTTGACAACGATGCCAACATCAAAGAACGCACGGCCTATCGCAGTGTGCAGGACATCCATGACCACATGAAATTGTGGATGCCCAACTTCACGGGAATGGATTTCCAATTGCCCACCAACATTGATGTTACAGGTGGCGATTGCAATGCTTTCTATGATGGCACCTCCATCAACTTCTACGACTTGGCCAATGGTTGCAACGCCTCCTCCAATATCCCTGATGTCGCCTACCATGAATATGGACACGGCATCAACGACAATTACTACCAATCCATCGGCGCTGCTTTCATCAATGGCGCTATGGGAGAGGCATATGCTGATTTTTGGGCCATCTCTTTGAGCAACAACCCCATCTTGGGAAGTGGCTTTTATGTAGACAACCAAGACCCCATTCGTCGATATGATATCGATCCCAAAGTTTATCCCATGGACTTGGTGGGTGAAGTGCACCAAGATGGCGAAATCTTGATGGGAGCATGGTGGGACACCCATTTGTTGATGGGGGCAGATTGGAACATCACCATTCCGTTGTTTGTGGAAACCTATGCAGGCCTTCAAGCCACGGCAGCCGATGGAAACGAAGGACAAGCTTATACCGATGTGCTGATTGATTTGCTTTTGGCCGATGACAATGATGGTGACATCACCAATGGAACACCCAATGGAAATGCCATCGTCCAGGGTTTTTATATCCATGGTATTTCGCTCATCTCGAGCGCGGAGTTGGTGCATTTGAACGAACCCTTTTTGACGGAAAATACCCCCATCATTTTGGAATCTGGTTTGAATTTGGATTTTCCCTACATCAATTATTTGAGTGATGTGGCCTTGCACTATCAGGTCAACAACAACGATTGGCAAGAAATGCCCATGACCGATCAAGGAGGAGGACAATTCACCGCCGACATTGGCGCCCATCCTCTGGCCACGGTGGTCAAATATTACATGACGGTAACAGACATCAACAACAACATCGGAGTAGCCGATCCAGCGGGGGCACATTTGAGCATTTACCCCAACTTGCCTTATGTCTCTTTGATTGGGGTGAGTCCCGTTGCTGTTCAGGATTGTGATAACAATGAACCTTGGGGAGCTTGGACCACGGGTGTGGCAGGGGACAATGCAACAACAGGAATTTGGGAGTTGGCTCAGCCCATCAGCAGCATCACGGTGGATGCCGCCCCAGGAACCATTGTTCAAACAGGAACCCAAACCACAGCAGGTGGTGAGTATTGTTTTGTCACAGGAAACGCCTTGCCCAATGATGGCATTGGGGTGAATGATGTCGATGGTGGTCACACGACACTGCAGTCTCCCACAATGGATTTTACCGCCTATGTCCATCCCATCATCGCTTATAACCGCTGGTACACCAATAGTCCTCCCGGTGGTGCTAACCCAGGTGCCGATTGGTTTCAAGTTCAACTGTCCAATGACAATGGGCAAACATGGACGTATTTGGAAAACACTATGACTTCAGATGCCCAATGGAGAATGGCCGCTTATCGGGTAGAAGACATCTTGACGCCAACAGCACAAATGAAGATCCGTTTCATTGCTTCGGACAGTTTGCGCCCAACGGTCAATTTGAGCGGAGGCTCATTGGTTGAGGCTGCGATGGATGATTTTATTGTCTATGATGAGTACCAAGAAGTAAACGGTGTGGATGAATGGGAATCCAACTGGACTTTGTATCCCAATCCAGTTGAGAATGGTGTACTGCACTTGGTTATGCAAAAACATAATTCGGATTGGAACAATCTGATCATCATGGATGTCTGTGGTCGATTCCTGTTCAAACCCTTGCTGGATAAGGGCTCGAATGGTGTGACGATTCACTGCGATGCCTTAACGCCAGGTTATTATTTTGTCAAAGAAGGTCATTTAACGATTCCCTTTGTTGTAAAATAAGACCAAGTGTGTATTTTTGCATTCCAAAAATATTGGAATGCGCATTTGTTGGTGGGGAGTTATACTTTTATTCTTTGGAATTAACTCCATTAGTGAGGCGCAGACCCTGACTTTTAAAAAGCCGCCTGTCGTCTTTTATAGTCCATCCAAGCATTTGTTTCAGGTCATCAACAATGACACCCTCTATTCTTCCCAAGGATACGGAGATTCTTGGCAAGTGAGCACCATCCATTATCAAAAGGGGATGGATTATACGACGCTTCGTACCGATTTTGTTCCTATATCCACGTCCAAAGGAGATTACTTTGTTGTTGCAGGATGCGGAATGGTGTATCAGTTGAAAGAGGATTCCATCGTCCGCATCGATCACTCCTTCCGACACAAAAACCAATTTGCCGGATTGTTTTGGACGCAAAACGACACCATTTACATCACCGGAGGTTATGGTTTTTTTGAATCCACCAATATCACGACGTATTTTGATTGGGACACGCATGGTTGGTATCACCACCGATGCAGAGGATGGGAGCCCCCGCACTTTTCAGGTGGTTGTGCTTTTAAGGGGGAAAGCAAGATGTATTTTTTCAATGGCCGATCAGAAGGGGTGTTGGGACCTGGAGAGGTGAATGACGTTCGCGTGCTGGATACGCATACCTGGGAGTGGAAAAATTTGGGGCAAATCTCTTTGAATTGGAATCCAAAGAATGAGAGCATGCTGAAATTCTGGAAGAATGGAGGGCATTTGGCGCGATTGGGAAATCGGTTATTGAATGTGGATGTCGACAACAATGAGGTGGCCATTTATGCTTCCGATAAATTCACCAGCCTCTATGATGTAGTAGAACAAAAGGAGGATTTGTTGTTGTCCAGGATCAATCATGACCAGATTAATTATTTGGTGGAATTGGTCAAGAAGAATGACTATTTGGGTGCTCCGTTGGCGCGGGAGCGTTTTGTTCCTTTGGCTGTTCCGCGATGGGGATGGATCATTGGGATATTGGTGGCCATGGGTGCCGTTTTGGTATACTGGTTTTGGTGGCGATTCAAAAGACCGATTCCGGATAGAAGCGTAGCTGAGGACATCGTTTTGACAGCGATCCATTTTTCAGATCAGGAAAAGGAGTTGTTGCGTTTCTTTTTTGAAGTGGGTGAGACTGGATTTGAGACCAATGATTTGCATCGATTTTTTGATTACGGCGATCCCAATTTTGACACGTTGAAGAAACGAAGGGATTTAAAGCTGCGCGAAATGCGCAAGAAATTGTCGCAATTGACAGGAATTTCTTCCGATGAGGTTTTCTTGGAAAAGCGATTGGATTCGGACAGGCGGGTCAAAAAGCTCTACCTCAATCCCGAGATAAAGCGGGAAAATGCGGGAATTTCCCTCTGATTCTTTCTTAAACAAGTGATTTTCATGGTTAGAGTCGCTATTCTTGAGCATCTTCCAAAAGACACCACGGTTCATGGCGCGTCAGCAAGTTCAATTTCGTTTTTAGTTTTCGGCTTAAAAGG
>JBDKGG010000016.1:0-13855 GCA_039798325.1 Bacteroidota bacterium | reverse complement strand
CCTGAGTAATGAGTCAGCAGTTTTCTATTTTGTTGGTGGATGATGATGCTTTTATCCTTGAGGTTCTGAGGATTCAATTGGAGCGCTGTTTACCCGATAACGTGATCATTGAAAGAGCCTCTAGTGGCCAGGAAGGATTGGAGTTGGTCAAGCAACTAAGTGCAGATGAAGACCAACCATTGGCGCTCATCATTTCTGATTATTTAATGCCAGGACTTTTGGGTTCCGATTTTTTGATACAGGCACATGAGATTTCTCCCCGCAGCAAAAAGATGATGCTAACAGGGCAAGCCGAGGTAGACAACGTGTTGAAAGTTCTGCATCACATGGAGTTGTTTCGTTACGTTGGTAAGCCATGGGAACCCGATTTTCTCAATGAGTCAGTCATCAAAGCCATTGCTGTTTTTCAAGAAGATTTTGAGCTGCGTGCGCAATTGAAGAAACTTCAATCTCCATTGTAAGATTTTACCGCTCATCATGGTTCTTCGTGTATTTTTGATGCATGAGCAAAGTGTTATGTTATTTCTTTTTCGCAGCGGTCTTGTTGTCTTGTAAGTCAAAAAGCCATATTTCTAGTGTTGACGAATTTGCGTATCTGGATTCAGCGGTGGTCAATGAGATGCCAGTATCAACACGCCCCAAATTGTTGATCGGCATAACGGTGGATCAAATGCGCTATGATTATCTGCAGCGATTTGAGCAAGATTTTCAATTGGACCCTGGCGGGTTTCCTCGATTGATTTTCGAAGGACTTTCCAACTCCAATACCCATTACAATTATGTCCCGACGTATACAGGGCCGGGACATGCCAGTATCTACACCGGAACAACGCCCGCAACGCATGGAATCATTGCCAATGATTGGTTTGATAAAAAAAGAAATGCCCTTCAATATTGCGCCAAGGATACCAATGTGGTTGGAGTTGGGACATTGAGCGATGCCGGTAAAATGTCACCCATTCATTTATTGTCCACCACCATTGGTGATGAATTGAAACTGTCTTCCAATGGGAAGTCTAAGGTCATTGGAATTAGTTTGAAAGACAGAGGGGCGATTCTTCCTGCCGGTCGATCCGCGGATGCTGCCTATTGGTACATCGGAGGTAAGGAAGATATTTGGGCCACATCTTCATGGTATGGCATGAAAGAACTGCCGAAGTGGGTTCAGGATTTCAATGCCAAAGGATATGGTGCAGAGGCTTTAAAGAACGAATGGGATTTGTTGTACGCGGATAGCATTTACAACGAAAGCCTGCCAGATAACAATCCTTACGAAGCGCCATTTAAGGGATTGATCAAGCCGGTATTTCCCTACAATTTGTCAGAATTGGCCAACCTCAACAATCAGTATGATTTGATGAAAGCCACTCCCTTTGGCAATACCATGACTGTGGAGTTTGCAAAGGCTGCGATAGAGGGAGAACGTTTGGGGCGACAAAATGATGTGGTCGATATGTTGTGTATGAGTTTCTCGGCAACAGATTATGTTGGCCACCAGTTCGGTCCGCACAGCATAGAAACCCAGGATACCTATTTGAGATTAAACAGGGATTTGAGCAATTTCGTTGATTATTTGGACAGTACCCTTGGCAGTGATGGCTATTTGATCTTCTTGTCAGCGGATCATGGGGCCGCCAATAATCCCGCAATGATGATGGATAATAAATTGGCCGCAGGAAATTTTGTGTCCGATAAGTTGGAAGAGTTTTTAGAAAACAAATTGATTGAAAAGTATGGAGCAGGGGATTGGATCATCAACGAATCCAATCAGAATGTCTTTTTAAATCGGGAGTGGATTGAACAAAAGAAATTGTCTTTAAAGTCCATACAACAAGAGGTAGCGATTTGGGCTTGTTCATTTGAAGGCGTGCAATCGGCCTACACCCATGCTGAATTGTCTTTCAGCATTGCCCGTGAAGATTTTGCAGAACGCGTGCAACGGGGTTTTGATCAACAGCGATCAGGCGATGTGATTTATGTCTTGAAACCGGGTTGGATTGAATATGGCAAGCAAGGGACAACCCATGGTTCAGGTTATGAGTATGACACCCACGTACCATTCATTGTATTTGGGAATATTTGGAATTGTAATTTATCAGAAATCGCATATAACAGATTGGTCAATGAATCCTTGTCCATTACCGATATTGCGCCAATCATTTCAGATTTGTTCAATATCAATCGACCCTCTGGATGTTTGAATAGCCCCAAGAAATAATGAATCAATATTTCATCGGGCCTTCTGTGTCCGACCCTGAGAAGGCTTTCCAAATTGATATCCATTTGGATATTGCCGAGGGGCAGTCAGACTTGTATTTTCCCTACTGGCGACCAGGAAGGTATGAGCCAGGAAATTTTGTCAAATGGTCAAGGAATTTTTCTATTCATGGTCAAACCAAGGATGTAGCAGTTCAAAAGTGGAGTCCCAATCATTGGGTGCTGAACTCACCAATTGCACAGCGCATTCATGTGAAGTATGAATGGTGTTTTCATGAACTCAATGCCGGAAGCAGTTTCATGTCTTCGGAATTGTTTTATGTAAATCCCGTGAATCTATTTTGTTTTTTAAGTCAAAGCCAAGGCGAAGAGATAGAGCTGTTCATCGATGCGCATGACCATTGGAAATACGCAGGAGGTTTGCCTGTAAAGTGGGATTCGTCCATGAAACGATGGAAGCTTCAAGCCATGAACTATGATCATTTGGCGGATGTTCCTTTTGCATTCGCTCCTGAAATTCAACAGAAACTTTGGCTTCATGAAGGGGTGGATTATTACTGCCACAGCATCGGGACATTGCCCCACCGTTGGCAATTGGGTGAATACGAAGACCTCATAAAAGTGACCAATTTTCAGCACAACACGATGCAAGGTCTTCCGGTGAAAGACTATCATTATATTTTTATTTTCACCCCGCACCGCATGCGTCATGGCGTAGAGCATAGAAACAGCACCATGATTGTTATGGGGCAAGGGGAGGTCAGTGATGAGGAATACCATGATGAGGTCTTGGCCATTGCATCCCATGAATTGTTTCACACTTGGAACGTGAAGTATTGTCGCCCCCAGGATTTATTGCCCTATGATTTTACCCAAGCGCAATACAGTGCAACAGGTCTCATCACGGAAGGTGTCACCACCTATTACGGCGACCTCATGCTTTGGCGCTCTGGTGTATGGACATGGGAGAAATTCTCAAAGTCAATGCTGGATTGGCTCAATACCCATTGTCAAAATCCGGGACGTTTCTCTTCTTCTTTGCTGGATAGCTCGATCGATACCTGGGTGGATGGTTATGTCAAGGGAACACCAGGTCGTAAAGTATCCATTTACAATGAGGGTGCATTGTTGGCTTTTACAGTGGATGTTTGGATGTTGCGAAAGTCGAACGGCATAAAGTCCTTGGATGATGTGATGCGTGGAATGGTCCGCCATTACAATGTGAATCAAAAGGGGTATACTTTGGAAGATTATTGGAAGATGATTGAGGAAGCCGTGGGAGAAGGTGCGGAAGATTTTCGACATTTAGCAGCCTCACCAGTTGAATACACGCAAGAGGTCATCAAGGCCTTAGAATGGTTGGGACAAAATTGCATGGAGCAATTGGTGGATGGTACCAACCAATGGGCGTTGAGCACGCTCGATGCAGAACATAAATTAAGTGGGCTGCAGCGTTGTTCATAGCCTTGAAATGCCTTATTTTTGTTTGGTAACGAGTACATGGAAAACCGAACAATTGACATATCCATCGTATCCCCGATTTATCGGGCAGAAAAGATATTGCCCGAATTGCTGCGACAAACGACAGACGCACTGAATGGAGTTGGATTGACCCATGAGATTATCTTGGTCAACGATGCCTCACCTGATGAGTCTTGGTCGGTCATGCAAACGCTTCGTTCACAATATCCCAACTTGCGTTTGATCAATTTGTCCAGGAACTTTGGACAACACTATGCCATCAAGGCGGGTGTCGATCACGCATCAGGCGAATATGTAGTGGTCATGGATTGTGATTTGCAAGACAATCCGTATGAAATAGGAGCGTTGTATCAAAAGGCAAAGGAAGGATTTGATATCGTGAGTGCCAAGAGAATGAAACGGGAGGATGGTTTCATCAAAAGATCCATGTCTCATTTGTTTTTTTCGTTTTACAGTTATTGGACCGAGACAAATATTGACGGGAGCATTGGGAATTTTGCTTTGTATCATCATAGCGTGATTGATGCATACAAGCAGATTTCGGAACGTGGCCAATCCCTTGTCCTCTTTACCCGTTATTTGGGATTTGCTCAAGCAAGTGTGGAGGTTAAACATCAAAAAAGATTTGAGGGAAAGACCAGTTACAATTGGTCCAAGCTCATTGATTTGGCCATTGAGAACATCATCTCACAATCCAATAAGCCATTGAGAATTTCCATCAAATTCGGATTCTTGATGACCTTTTTATCTTTTGCCTACGGTTTGTACTTAATTACAAGAAAGTTTATGTACGATATCCCACTCGGGTGGACGAGTATCATGGTGGCGATTTTCTTTATCGGCGGTTTGGTATTTGCCAATCTGGGTTTACTGGGTTTATATATTGGTCGGATTTTCGACGAGTCTAAAAATAGGCCGCTCTACATCATTAAGAACAAAGAGGGATGGTAAGAAGTGTGGCCATTGTAGGGGCCAATGGGTTTTTGGGCAAATACTTGGTGGCCGCTTTTCGTCATGCTGGACACGAAGTCGTCGCTGTCTATAACCAGTCTTATTCATCTGAGGCCATGCAGGGTGTAACCTGGAAATCTTGGTCGGAATTTTTAGTGGAAGAGATTAAATTCGATGCGATAATCTATTCGGCCAGCGTGATCCCTTATGGCGCGATGCAAGAGCAAAATGATGAGATGATGCGCGTTAACGCCTTGCAAATATTGGAAATAAAGAAACGCTTTGCAGCGTCGCACTTCATCTACATTTCCTCGGTCAGTATTTATGCCCATGGTTTTCAGCCCATCAATGAAAGAAGTGCCTGGTTGCCGCAGAATGTATATGCGGAAACCAAGATGATGGGTGAATTGTTATCCCGGGGTTTTGCTCAGCACGCCATATTGCGCTGTTCCTCCATATACGGCATGGGCATGAAGCCACATACCTTCATCCCCCGGTGCATTGCACAAGCCCATCAAGAGAAGGCCATTGTCATTTATGGGGATGGAAGCAGAAGACAAAATTATATCCATGCCTCTGATGTTGCCAATATGTGCATCGCTTTGGTTCATGATCAGATTTGCGGTGAATATTTGGCGGTAGCTCCAGCGTCAATAGAGAATTTGACCATAGCTCAAACGGTTGCCGATTGTCTGAAAGCGGATATTCATTTTACTGGCGAAGATCGTTCTCCCTCTTTCGAATACGATGCGCAAGACACTTATCAAACTTTAAATTATATACCTCAGAAGGATTGTTTATTAACCCTCAAAGAAATGTGTCATGCAGAATAAAACAATTTGGGTAACAGGCATTGGAGGAAATGTCGGTCAGGGTATTTTGCGCAATTTGCGCAACTCTTATCCGGACATCCGGCTTATTGGATCCAATGTGACAAGGGTATCACCTGGAAATTTTTGGTGTGATGAAGTGGTGGAAATGCCTTTTGCCTGGGACGCCGATTTTCACAGTAAATGCTTGGATTTGGTCAATCAATATCAAGTAGACCTCATCATTCCAAGTACCGATTTTGAAGTGTATTACTTGTCTCTCATCGCAGAGCAATTGCCCAAAGTGGTAGGATGCCCCAGTAAGGAAGCAGGTATTTTTCTCGATAAAATGAAAACATTTGACGCCTTTCAATTGGCGCATATTCCCTTTGCACAATCCTTTGAAACTTCAGCATTTGATGGACAAGTCCAACGGTATTTGGCTAAGCCCAAAAAAGGTCGTGGATCGCGAGGCTTGCTTTTTCAGCCCGCGTCATGGAAAGATTTGGGTGCTGAGTATATGATTCAAGAATGGGCTGAGGGTCCTGAAATCACTACGGCATTTTACATCACCAAAGAACGAATGGTACATGGTCACATAACCATGGTTCGATCCCTGCAAAATGGAACCACAATGGAGTGCGAGGTGACCGATGAATACGATCATTTGGTTGTTCCCATTATTGAGAAAATGAATGAACATTTTCATTTGGTGGGGAGTCTGAATATTCAATCGATTGTAACGCCCAATGGATTGGTCCCTTTTGAAATCAATGCCCGCATATCAGGAACCAATTCTGTTCGGTCTCAATTTGGTTTTGACGATGTTCAATATGCTGTATCAGAATACTTGCTGCAGGTAGATCCCCCTAAGGTCAATGTGACCAAGGGCAGCGCTGTACGGGTAATCATGGACATCATTTATCCAGGGAAAACTTTGAATGAAATTTCCGCAGGTTCTACAAACGCACATATTTTTTGATGAGCACAACCACCAAAGTTTATCTATTTGACTTGGCCAATACATTGTTGTATAAGCCAACATTTTATACGCGATTTTTGGACGTTTTGAATCAGCATGGACATGCGATTCCGATGGATGTTTTTAAAGCCAAGCACCGTTGGTTATCTGAGGTGATCACTTTTCCCGATAAAACGAGTCGATCGTTTTATCAAGATTTCAATGCCCATTTATTGCTGAGTTTGGGCATCGCACCGGAGTCGAGTTTGCTGGATGAAATTTTCTCCGCCTGCACGTATTTGCCTTGGGAGGCATTTGAGGATACTGGTGTGTTGGCTAAATTGAACGGACCCAAAGCCATATTGTCCAATTGGGATGAAAGTGTCAAGGACAAGGTAGATGAATTTTTTCCGGGACAGTTTTCAACCGTATTTGGATCGGCATTGAGTGGATTGAGAAAACCCGACTTGGCCTTTTTTCAGACAGCCATTTCCGGATTGGGTGTTGCCCCAGAGGAAATTACTTACGTAGGAGATTCGCTGAAATTGGACATTCTCCCTGCACTGGAGTTGGGCATTCGTGCGGTGTTGATCGACAGAAACGGCGATTATCCTTATTACCGTGGCCAAAAAATGCATAGTTTAGAGGAATTAAAATTTTGAAGTGATTAAGTTAGCCATCATTGGTTCGGGCGATTTGGGGCAATTGATTGCGCATCATGCTCTTTTGACCCAACAATTTGAAGTTGTTGGTTATTTTGATGATTATGCTCAAGTGGGAGAAATCAAATCAGGCATTCCTGTCTTGGGAAGCACCCAATTGGTGGAGGCATCTTTTCAATCTGGCGTTTTTGAGCAATTGATGATTGCCATCGGTTACAAACATTTTGAAGCCCGCGCCTTTTTTTTCGACAAGTATTTTGGTAGCATTCCTTTTGCCAAAGTGGTCCACCCCTCAGCCATCGTTGACCCGACGTGCGAGATAGGGGAGGGAAGTGTATTACTCTCCGGTTGTATTTTGGATGTACATGTGAAAATCGGAAAGAACGTATTGTTGAATACCGGAGTGATGGTGGCCCATGATAGCAGCATTGGTGACCATTCATTTTTGGCCCCCCGATGCAATATTGCAGGGTTTGTTCAAGTGGGTCCAAAGAATTTTATTGGCATAGGAGCCACTGTGATTGATAATATTTCGACCGTTGCCTTGGCTTCCATTGGAGGTGGAGCATTGGTCAATAGAAACATAGAAGAACCAGGACTTTTTGTTGGTGTTCCAGCGAAAAAAATAAAGTAAAGAAAATGAATTTTGTCCCATTCAATAAGCCTTATTTGACCGGAAAGGAGATGCTCTATATGCAAGAATCTGTTGCTTCCGGCAAAATTTCAGGCAATGGTCTGTTTACCCAGAAGTGCCATGATTTTTTTGAGTCCAACTTTGGATTTAAAAAAGTTCTGCTGACCACCAGTTGCACGGATGCGCTAGAAATGTGTGCGATGTTATTGGATATCTCAGCGGGTGATGAAGTCATTGTTCCTTCCTACACTTTTGTGAGTTCAGCTTTGGCTTTTGTTCGTCAGGGCGCAAAGATTGTTTTTGTGGACAGCATGGACAATAATCCCAACATGGATGTTGACTCCTTACGGGCACTGATAACGCCAAAGACAAAAGCCATTGTCGCTGTTCATTATGCAGGTGTGGCTTGTGACATGGATGCCATCATGGCGTTGGCCACTGAGTTTGGGATTTTTGTTGTGGAAGATGCCGCACAGGGAATTGACTCATATTACAAAGGAAAGCCATTGGGGTCCATAGGTCATTTGGGTTGTTTCTCTTTCCATGAAACCAAAAATATCATTTCAGGTGAAGGTGGAATGCTCGCCATCAATGATGAAAGATTCATCAAAAGAGCGGAGATTTTGTGGGAGAAGGGAACCAATCGCGCAGAGTTTTTTAGAGGAGAAATCAACAAATATGGATGGGTGGACACGGGATCTTCATTTTTACCTTCCGATATGATAGCCGCTTTTCTTTTTGCCCAATTGGAGAATTTGCAATTGATTCAAGATCGCAGAAAAAAACTTTGGAATTTGTATTGGGAATTGTTGAGCAATCATGGGACAACCGCCGGGTTTCAACTTCCCGTTATTCCAGATTACGCCACCAACAATGCCCATATGTTTTATTTGATTTGCGACAATGTTGAAGTGCGCAGTGCAATCATTCAGCGGCTGAAGTCGGTGAATTGTCATGCGGTATTTCATTATTTGAGTTTGCACAGTAGTGCCTATTATGAATCCAAGCATGATGGTAGAATGTTGCCCAATGCTGATCGCTTTTCGGATTGTCTGCTGCGTTTGCCCATGTTTTTTGAGTTGACAGAGGAGAATGTGAATAGAATGGTTAACTTAATAATGTACAACAATGATTAGGTGGGTGAAAAAGTCTTTTAACAAGAAGGTTGCTGCGACCGGTTTAGCTTGGTTTAGGGTTTTTTATTTGTTTTTTTTATTGCAAGACATATTACTTCTTCTGAATAATTCTCATTTGGTTTTTGATCCAATACCTTACGTCTGGCAAAGTGATATAAACTTTAAGATCATACTTGCAATTTGGTCTGGCGCAGTCATTTCAATGATGATAGGCTTCAAGACCAGGTTCAATTCGGTCTTAAATTACATCTTGACCATTTTTATTTTCTCAACATTATTGCAATTTGAATATCACATTTATTACGTTTATAGCGGTGTAAATTTCCTTTTAATGTTCATCCCGATTGAGAGAGTGTTTTCCATCGATAATTTGATATTAAAGTTTAAAAATGCTCGATTAAATCAGGAATATAAGCCCTCTAATACTACATCAGTCTTGAGCTACTGGTTAATCTTGTTTTCTGGAATAGGTCTGGTGTATTTGGGGTCAGTTTTTTATAAACTCAACGATGAAGTGTGGTTAAAAGGGTTGGGGCTTTGGTGGCCGGCATCATTTCCTGTAGCGTGTAACATTCCCATGCAATGGATTCTTGATCAGGAATATTTGATTAAATTTTTAGGGTATTTCGCATTGCTGTTTGAGCTGTTTTTTATTTTTTTATTTTGGTTTAAACCAATTCGCTTTTGGGTAGCCATTATAGGGATTGTTTTTCATATTGGAATTTATCTGTTTTTCCCTATTCCATTTTTTGCTATGTCCGTCTGCAGTCTTTATTTGCTCTGTATTCCGAATAAGTATTGGAGATTTTTCAGTCGATTTAAGTTTAAAAAAGTACAGATTACCGTTTATTATGACGCCGAATGTCCACTGTGTTTAAGAACGAAAATTTTTGTTGAGCATTTTGATTTCTTTCAAGCCATCTCATTCAAAAAAGTACAAGTTTATTACCAAAGTGATTTAGCAAGTCGAAAAATAGAATACAATCAGGCATTGGAAGATCTTCATGGGATTTCAAAGCAGGGAAAGGTGTACATAGGATTTTCGTTGTATCGTCAGATTTTAATTAGGTCAATTGTGTTTTTTCCAATTGGTTTAGTAATGTATTTTCCGGGTATCAGTCATTTGGGAAAATGGACATATAAAACAATAGCAAAAAATCGAGAAACTCAGCGATGCAGTGAAGATAGTTGTGTACTCAATATCAATTCTGGCGAAAGTGACTTTAATCCAAATGACGTCACTCTTTTAAAGAACTTTTCTGTAGGCGATTTCAAGGTGTATTTGATTGTTGTATTTTTGTCAATTGCAATTTTTTTGCAGTCAATAGTTATTTATTTTTCACCGGCATGTCATTTTTTACATGGGTATGTTTCTAGAATTCCCAAGGCACATGAGATCCTCGTTTTTTGCCAACAGAAGATGGTAAAACCTACTGTTTTCTTAACCGGTATAACAGGGCATAATGTTTTTTTAAAGAGTCATTTTAAGGAATATACAGACGTTGTGAGAATAACTTATTGTGATGATTCCGGAAATGAAATAGAGGTTCCAATCATTGATGTTCAGGGAAAACCATCAGGGTTTCTTTCTGGTTGCCTATGGACCAATTGGACATTTAAAGCCATGGGGCCTGAAGTGAAAGAAGAAATTTTCTTATTTGGCTTGAAGCGTTATACTGCCAATTGGCTTGAAGAAAGGAATGATGGAGGCCATTATAAATTCAAGGTTTATACCAAGAAAATAACAGTGCCGCAAGTTTGGGAGGAGGGTATCTTGAAACGAGAACTGTCCAAACAAAGTTGGACTGTTCTTGGTGAGGTAACATGGAGTAACAAGGAGTTCAATTATTTTGGACAATTGATTCAGTGATGATAAAAGGAGTTTGTAGACATTGATTAACTCAATTTCCTGATGTGGCGTATCTCAAAACGTTATTTAGCGCTTGATAAATCTCATCGATTGTGAACTTCCATTATTGGGATTCAATACCTTAATCATGTAACACCCTGAGCTCCATGCACTGATATCCAATTCCGTTGAGCCATTGGGAAGATATTGGGTTATCACCTCTTTTCCCATTATGTCAAAAATACGAATCAATTTTTTTTCAGGGTCTGTTGTAATTCTGATTTGATTTTGTGCAGGATTGGGGTAGACTTGCGTAAAAAATGATGAGTTCTCTGCTAAGTTGGTCAATGTGGTATCCACCGCAAAGTTCGCCGTGAATATCAAGCTGTCTTGATTGATGAATCCGTTCCAACTGCCCATTAAAGTGTCCGTTATCACACTGTTGTTTCCCCAATGACTGAAGACATACCCTGGTTTGGCATAGGCCATCATATCAATATCTACATCCTCAAAATAGGTACCTGCCCATGTGCTGTCTGTGATGTTCAATGTGTTGAGTTGAATCACTCCGGCATCCGATGGTTCAATGTTCAAGGTAAGCTCTCTCGGAGTTCCCAATCCCAGGATGGTTTGGATTTGTCCACGAATATTGGTTGTTTTACAAGTCAACTCGTCACGCAATTGTAAGTGTCGGTTGTAGTAATCGTTCATCCATCCGCTAACATTCCAAGGATCACCCCAGCGTTGATACTCATTGGGCATCTCGGGCGTCCAAATGTTGAAGAAATTGTTCTCCACATCCAATAGTCTTTCTTCTTTGTAGGTTGAGTTTAAAACATCTGCGT
This sequence comes from Bacteroidota bacterium, assembly GCA_039798325.1. Lineage (GTDB taxonomy): Bacteria > Bacteroidota > Bacteroidia > Flavobacteriales_D > Sanyastnellaceae > CAMCTV01. Next base: position 2,309 of record JBDKGG010000016.1, on the reverse strand, counting down.
ATCGATTGATGAAGTAACGGCGGTATTGTGGATTGGACATGCTCTGCCACCAGGGTCGAATGTAAGGGTTGTCTTGTCCTGTATTCATGGCATGTTCTAGGCCATTCGAATTGCAATCACTCCAACCATTGGGCTGTAAACTCAATTCCAAATCAATGGTCGCAAATCGCCATTTGTACATGGTTGAGTCACTGCGATGAATTTTAATGTTGTTGTAAGGCCAGTCATAATTGGTGACAAATGTTTCACCGATGATGTAATCCGTGAGGTAGGTCATGTCAAACAACGAATCCATTTTGGTCATATAGTCCGGCGCGGCTGGGTCTAATCCCCATACATATCCAACGTCATTCCAATAGTGGTTGACATCCCCTGATGTTGCCCGTAATACACCCCCATTCCAATAACTCAAAGACAGAACATCCATGCTGCTTTTGGATCCATTGTCTTGCTGTTTAAAGTACTCTTCATCCAATTTCTCTCGCATTTCGTACAAGCCAAAATATTGACCATTCAAATACACACTCACTGGGCGCATGGTAGAGTAGTAGCCATGATTGGCTCTGGTGGTCATCTCTGTCAATGCGGCATCTTTATAGGGAAGTTGCAGCCATTGATTGCTGCCATTTCTAAAATACAATCGATCGTATTTCGCTCGATTGGGTTGGTGTGGAATCAAAGGAAGCAATACCGGTGTTTCATTGAAGTCAGATTTGGCAAACTCCAAGCGAAAACTGTGTTGCGGGTTGGAACGACTTCCGCCGGCTCCGCCATCAATTTGCATCGATGTTTGTCTTGAGAACACCCATTGGTGCTGGGCAGTGGAGTCAAAGTAATCCATTTGTGCATACTTCTCCCAATCTTCTCCCCAATTGTCAAATATGCCATTGCTTCCATAAAGATTAGCCGCATCCGTGGTGACACTCACAATGGGGGTCGAATGATTTACATTGATGAGATAGCTCGCGCTGACAATTTCACTCGGGAGCTTTCCGGTAATAAAGGCACGTGCGCGAACAACAGTCGACTGAAAGATGGGAATGGGAGTGCCTGTATAGGCCATGTCGTTGGTGGTAGGCTCATTTCCATTTGTGGTGTAATAGACAGTCGATCCTTGCGGATTGGTGTCATAAATGTCAATATTTAGAAGCCCTGAATACACGCCGGATGACTCAGATAAAATGGGGGCTGTTGCCATTCCCATGGCTATGACATCATTGTTGTTGAATGCCCCCGGGTTGGGAATCGAGAAGGTTAACTCATTTCCAACGCCATTCGGAATCAATCCTTGACTCACGTCAAAAGTTGGGCAGTTGACAAAGAAAGAATGAATCACTTGTCCCTGCGGATTGAAGAGGTAAAGAGAGTCTCCGGCTGACGATAAGACAAAGTCAGTATGAAAATATGCACCTTCATTGTTGATGAATTGTGTGGTCATTTCGCTTTGCGCTACTTGTTTTACTTGAACCTGAAAATAAGTGTAGACGGTGGAGTCGGTATAGTTGACATCAAAGGAAATTTGTTGAATATCACCAGCGGATAACCCAGCAGCCGTCAATTCATCGGCTCTGATCATGAATTGATTGCGCGCAGCCCAATACCAATTGCCATAGGGGGCGGGATAGTCTGTTGTTCCATTCACATAATCATAGTTTCCGATGACATTCCCATTGATTTTCATGACAGGGCGAACGTTGTGCAATTCGCCACTGGCTGCCCCACAAATCCCATCACCACCATCTTGAAAGGCCACAACGGCACTGGGAAAGGAAGTGTAGGATTGGTTAAAAATACTATTGACGGTATATCCTGTATTGCTGTATGAACAGGTGTTCACAATCAAATTGCTCATTCCATCCCAAGCATATGGCGCGATAAAGTCATGATCATTCCATCCGTTGTGGGGAACAAAGCCATCTGTCCCATTCACAAAAGTGAAGGGCGGAGAATATTGTCTGTTCTTTTCACTGCAGAAAACAATGAGATAGGCGTTGGGTTCCAACACATAACTGCCAAATTCAAAGGCGTTGGTGAAATTGTTATCATCCGAAATTTTGTATCCCATTAAATTGATGGGAGCATTGCTGTTGTTGTAAAGTTCAACCCAATCGGAAGCCTCACCATCTTCATCCAGCAGCTGACTGAAATTTTTATTGGAAGCTTCATTGATGACCAATTGCGTACTGCCGTCGAGTGAAAACAAGAAAAGGAGAAAAGTGAAAGCGGTACATTTCAAAAGCGCCTTTGATTCCATATCAGGTGGTTTAATGATTTAAGCATCAAATCTAAGGCATTCCCATCGATCTCAT
>JBDKGG010000015.1:0-17622 GCA_039798325.1 Bacteroidota bacterium | reverse complement strand
GGCTGCTGATAAGAGTAAACACCGCTAATGGTATTGGAAGTAAGCGTGCTCTGGGCGGCGCGATCGTTCATGAACATAAAACCAATTCCTCCTCGAGCTGCATCCACATGTTGGTCATATGACACCGCACTCGTCACAAAAGCACCTGAGAGACTGGGCCATTGATTTCGATAATTCATCACCAACCGAGGACATTTGGCTGAACCTGCAAAGGCAGGATTGAGATACATTGGACTTGCATAAAACTGCGTAAACTCTGGGTCCTGCGCCTTGAGCGACACAGAAAAGAGCGTGGCCAAAATCACCCCACAAATAACATATATTCTCTCTTTCTTCATTGCGAAATCGAACTTAGTCTGTTTCTATCGAATTCACAATAATACAACATTTCTTTAAATTATCAACAATGGGGGCAATATTTCAACTTCTTTTTTGTTAAGCCTTCCCGTATTTCCTTTGCAACATGTTTCAATTGACCAAACCGTACTTTTTTTTGTTGATTATCCTATGTCCATTTTTCCAAAGCCGAAGCTTTGCTCAGAAGGATGTACCTGATTTCATTTCGTTCTCCTTTCAATTTGAGGAGGGACAAGAGTGGCCAAAAAACACGGTTTGGAAAAACTGGGAAAATCAATGGGTGCCTTTTGTTTGTTTTGATCTACCCGAACAAATGAATCAACAAAAAGTAACGGGCGTCGTATTAAAAAATTGGTCCGCTCAAAAAAATGGATCTCGAGTCAATTTTTCCCTATCAACCAAAAAAGATTGGATTTACCTCATCGAAGACTACCAACATCCTTCAGGCAAAATACGATCAAAGCTTTTGATTCATCCCCGGATAAAAGAAAATGGCCAATGGCAAATTTTATCAGAAATTCAATTGGCGCTGACCACAACCGAGAGCATTGGAAATAATCGGGGAGGAAATGCCTACGCCGCTCATTCGGCGTTAGCTGAAGGACAATGGTACCAAATGGCCATTACCAAAGATGGCGTTTACAAGGTGGACAAAAACATCTTTGAAAATCTGGGGATCAATCCCAATCAGATCAATCCACAAAATGTCAACGTTTATGGAAATGGCGGCAGAATGCTATCCCCCAACAACAGCGATTTCAGACCGGATGACTTAACCAAAATTCCCATTTCGTTCATTGGTGAATCGGATGGTGTATTCAACAACAACGACTACCTATTGTTTTATGCTGAAGGCGCCGACGGATGGTCATTGCAACACAGTGCTACGCTCAATAAAAAAAGATGGTTCCCACAAAAACACAACTACTCTGATAGCGCCTATTACTACATTAGAATTGATGACAACGATCCACTAAGAATTGTATCCAATGACAACCAACAACCCAATACACATGTGGTGAATCAATTCCAAGATTTTCAATTTGTAGAAAATGAATTGGTGAATATTGGTCGTGCCGGGCGCGAATTTTATGGTGAGTCTTTTACAAATGGCTCGCTCTCTTACAACTTTAATTTCCCGAACATCACCGGAAATGCGAGTATCGAATTTGGAGCTGTAGGTAAATGCTTTGCAGGTTCGGGATCCATCAAGTGTTCCATCTCCGGAACCAACGGTAACTACCCCATTTCATCCGTTGGAACTTCCAGCACTTCCAATTATGCCAATGCCACTGGCGGAGCGCTTTCCTTCACCCCCGGTGCAGCCAATCTGACCGCCAATTTCAGCTTTACGCCATCTGGAGCGGATGACGAAGCTTGGATGGATTTTGTTGCGATCAATGCCAGTCGGCAAATGATCATGTCAGGGGGACAAATGAAATTAAGAGACACCACCAATTTGGGTTCAGGTCAGGTGGCTTTGTATCAGTTGAACAACGCCAACAATGTACACAGCATTTGGAATATCACCCATCCAAGACAACCCAATCTCGTTGTTTTCAATAACAACAACAACGTTTGTGAATGGCGATTAGACCATTCCACTCTTCAGGAGTGTCTGGTGGTGAACAACAATAGTTTTCTTACCCCCGTCGCTCGAGGAAGAATCGACAACCAGGACATTCATGGATGGTCAGACGTTGACTTGGTGATTGTAACAGCACCCAGTCATTACAGCAGCGCGCAAGCATTGGCTGATATTCACCGAGCAGAAGGGATGGCGGTTAAGGTGGTGAAACCACAGCAAGTTTATCATGAATTCTCTTCCGGTAATGCCGACGTTACAGCGATTCGTCAAATGATGAAAATGCTGTACGATCGCGCCAATGGGGATGTCAGCCTTCAGCCCAAGAATCTCTTGCTCTTTGGAGATGGTGCATATGACACCAACCGTGGACTGCTGATTCAAAAAGGATTCAATGTCATCATTTACGAGTCAGACTATTCTTTGTCTCCGCTTTCTTCTTACGTATCCGATGATTATTTTGTGATGCTCACGCCCGATGACAATGCCAGCTCTCTCGGCTATTTGGACTGTGGTGTGGGTCGAATTCCAGCTGAGAACGCCGAAGAGGGGATGCAGGCCATTGATAAAATTAGAGCCTACCTGGCCAAGTCCAATGAAATTGTTATACAAGACAACTGTTCAACCAACGATGTTCCGAGCTCTGTTGGTCCTTGGAGGAACATCCTCACCTTTGTTTCAGACGACCAAGATGGCAACGGTGGGGGCTATGAGCAAGTTCATTTGAACAGTACCGATTCTTTAACCCGCATCATTCAAAGAGAGCACCCCGAATATGACTTGAATAAAATTTATCTGGATGCTTATGTTCAACAATCCACCCCCGGTGGTGAGCGCTACCCTGATGCCCAGAACGCGATAAAAAACCGCATCAATGCCGGATCTTTGATTGTCACCTACATTGGTCACGGAGGAGAACGCGGATGGGCGCATGAGCGCATTTTGGACATTCCAACCATTCAAGGTTTCAACAACTTGTATCGTCTGCCCGTCTTTCTCACCGCCACTTGTGAGTTGGCCCGATTTGATGACCCCACATACAAGTCTGCAGGTGAGCTCTTGGTTCTGAATCCCAATGGCGGTGCCATTGCCATGCTGACCACTACCCGTGTCGTTTTTTCTGGCGAAAATTTCGAAATGGATTTGGCCTTCTTTGAACATGCTTTGGAAGATGCTACTGATCCAGAACTGACATTAGGAAAACTGAACATGCTCACCAAAAATGGCGTGAGCGCCGGAAACGACAGCAAACCCAATTTCAGCCTTTTGGGTGACCCCGCATTGCGGATAAATTATCCCAAATACCAAATTGAAACCTCTACCATTAACGGTATAGATATCGCACAATTCAACGACACTTTAAAAGCACTGCAAGAGGTCACCATTCAAGGAAAAATTCTCAAAACCAACGGAGAAATTCACACCAACTTCAACGGTGTAATTTACCCCATTGTGTATGACAAAGCTGCCCTTATCAATACCCAAAACAATGACGACGGCGTTGTACAACAATACAAAACCTTTAACAAGATTTTATTCAAAGGAAAAGCATCGGTGAGCAATGGAATATTTGAGTTTCAATTCCCTATGCCTTATGACATCAATTACTCAGTTGACTTTGGAAGAATGGCCTACTACGCTAGCGCCGGGATGGAAGATGCACATGGTTATGACATGCGTTTTTTAATCGGTGGATCGGCGAACAATGTTGTATTAAACACCGTTGGCCCTGAAATCCATTTGTACATGAATGACAGCAGCTTTGTCGATGGAGGAACTACCCATGCGGACCCCATTTTATTGGCTGTTTTAAAAGATGAAAACGGCATCAATACGGCGGGGAATGGAATCGGGCATGACATCGTTGGTGTGCTTGACGAGCAAACCAATCAACCCATTGTGATGAACGAGTTTTTCGAATCCAATTTGAACACCTACAAAAAAGGGAATGTGAGCTATCCTTTCAATAATTTGACCGCAGGCAATCATCAACTAAAAGTCAAGGCTTGGGATACCCACAACAACTCCTCTGAAAAAATCCTGGATTTCATCGTTGCAGACAATGAAGCGCTGGTTATTGAAAAATTACTGAACTACCCCAATCCTTTTACCACCAAAACATCATTTTTCTTTGAGCACAACCAAGCTTGTCAAGACCTTAAAATCACCATTCAAGTATTTACCGTAAGTGGCAAATTGGTCAAAACCATTCAGGACGTTCAAACCTGCACAGGATTTAGAACAGAGGGCATTGAATGGAATGGCCGAGATGACTTTGAGGATCCTATTGGCAAGGGCGTTTATGTTTACCGCGTGAGCGTTGAAAATCCAGCCGGACAACGTGCAGAAAAATTTGAAAAATTGGTGATTCTCCGATGAGTCTTATATTTGAAACGAAATGTTGAAGAAGAAAATAATTTTAGGAAGTATTGCATTGACCGCTTGGATTGGTCAAAATGCCCATGCTCAATTGATCAACCAATCGGACAAGGCACAGCAAATCCAGTTGAATACCATTACCACGGCAGTACCCTTTTTGTTGATTGCTCCTGATTCTCGATCAGGTGCATTGGGTGATGCAGGAGTTGCGCTATCACCAGATGCCAATAGTGTTCACTGGAACATTTCAAAATTGGCCTTTAGTGACAAACCCATGGAGTTTTCTGTTTCCTACTCTCCTTGGTTGCGCGCCTTGGTCAATGACATGAGCTTATCGTACATCAGTGGTTACAAGAAGTTGGATAAAAACCGCGCCATCGGAGGATCGCTCAGATACTTCTCTCTTGGAAGCATCACATTCACCGGTGAAGATGCCCAAACGATTCGAGAATTTACACCTAGTGAATTTGCTTTTGATTTGGGATTGAGCCAAAAATTGAGCAAGCATTTCAGTGTTGGATTTTGCGGTCGCTTCGTCAACTCCAATTTGACAGGAGGGGTGAATGTGCAGGGAGCGGAGAGTAAACCTGGAAGAACCGGTGCCGTTGATTTATCCGCCATGTATTCCAAACAAGATGCCCGCCTATTTGGTAAGAAAATGGGTGTCAATGTGGGAATGAACATTTCCAACATCGGCGCCAAAATGCGCTACACCAATACCGCTAACCGAGACTTTATCCCCACCAACTTGCGTCTGGGAACTGCGCTTACTGGCTATATGGATGAGTTCAATAAAATCACCTTTACCCTCGACTTCAACAAATTGTTGGTTCCCACTCCTCCAATCTACGACTTAGATGGAAACATCATCTCTGGCATGGATCGAAATGTAGGAGTTGCCCAAGGCATGATGCAATCTTTTTACGACGCTCCGGGCCAATTGGACGGAAACAATCAAGTGGTGAAGGGAAGTGTCGGAAGAGAAGAATTGAGGGAAGTCAATTGGGGTGGTGGATTTGAATACAGCTATGCCGAGCAATTTGCCGTTCGCGCGGGATATTTCTTTGAGGACTTAACCAAAGGAAATCGTCAGTTCATTACAGTAGGTGCAGGATTGAAGTACCAAGTATTGACCATTGACATGTCCTATTTGATAAGCACTACACAACAAAATCCCTTGGCCAACACATTGCGATTCTCCCTGCGATTCACCATCGGAGACAAGGATGAAAATGGTGGAAATCCTGAAGAATAATGGATATCAGAGTAGGCTATGGCTATGACATTCACCAAATGGTGGAAGGGCGTGAATTGTGGTTGGGCGGAATTCAGTTTGAACACGAAAAAGGCGCATTGGGTCACAGCGATGCGGATGTTTTGTTGCACGCCATTTGTGATGCCATTTTAGGCGCCGCTGGCAAGCGCGACATCGGATTCCAATTTCCAGATACTGACGCCCAATACAAAGGCATTGATTCCAAAAAATTATTGGCATCCACGATGCTCAAAATTCAAGAAGACGGTTGGCGCGTCAATAACTTGGATGCCACCATCAATTTGGAACGACCCAAAATTTTAAAACGCGTAGAAGAAATGAAACAAGTCATTGCTGAGTTGTGTCAAATCACAACCGATCGCGTTTCCATTAAAGCCACCACCAGTGAAAAGTTGGGCTTTGTTGGAGAAGAAAAAGGAATAGAAGCCTCAGCAGTTGTGCTGCTTATGCGTTGATGTTCTGAGAGAAAGTCTCATCCATTTGAGAGTGCTGCTCATCATCATAAAAGTAAATCTTCAATAAAGCGGTATCCCGCAAGAAATCAATCTTTCCGATCTCTACACGATTTATTTTGATTCCCGTTCTCATTTCCAAATCCGCCTTGAGCTCTTCATGCCTTCCTACTTGAATCAAGTGAATGTTATCGTACAGAATGATCTTCTGGGATTCATGGCGCAACAACCACACCTTCTCCAAACCATAGGTCAATCCAATGATGGCCATGTTGGCAAAAATCAATTCGACCAATGAAATTTTCTTGTTGATAAGGGCATTCATCACCGACATCCCAATGATGATGAAGAGGTAGGTCATTTCCTTAATGGGAATGGCATCTGTGCGGTAACGAATAATACCAAATACGGCAAACAGTCCCAAAGCAAACCCCATCTCCAACTTGACACTTTCCAACATGAAACACATGAGGAAAATGGAGATGCTGAAAAGCATATAGGTGAAAAGAAAGTCTTTTCGTTTCGCGATGGGATAGTAGATGAATCGAACAATCAAGGTGACAAAGAACAAGTGCACGCCCAGACGCAACACCATCTCCAAAAGGTCTTCCCAATTGGCCAATTTTATGGCACCAAGAGGTTTAAATTTCTCTTGTGCATCAGCGACAGGCAAATCAGTAGGAGCTGGCATTGCTTGCAGTAGCACATCCAAAAAATGAAAAGAAAATTGCTTAATGGTAAATAAAAGATCCATGGGTAAGTGATTTAATTGTTCTAATTTTTTCTTTAAACATATTGGACTTTTGATCCGTCAACAAGGCAATGCCCAAGCAATATTTGCTCATGCTCTCCGGACGGATCAATCGTTTCTTTAACGCTTGTAAAAATACGGAATGACGATTTTGACGTTCTTGCTTGGCCTCAATGATGACCAAATCTGGAATCTCTACCGAATGTTCATCAACAACAAAACTCAAATTCAAATCAATGGTAATGCGCTCCGGAAGATTTTGATCCACCAAAGTAATGCGCTCAAAAAGATTCATCAACTTGGGTTCCAAGTGCTCTTCAAAATGACTTGTCTCGTGAATATATTCCTCATTTTCATGGGACAGTTCCGAGTTCAATCCATCGAGTTTGGTTCTGTTCTTTTCTGTCCGACCTTTGTTGCTCTTGAACTTAACTTCCAAAAAAGTAAGATTGCTCTCCACGTACATCCGCTTTCTGATTTTCAAGCGATTCTGTTTACCACTGTGGTGGCGGCGATAAAAATAAAAATCCGCAGTATCGTAGTATTGGGATTGATAATGATTGCTTCTAACTCCCTTGATATCTAGAATTCGATAATGATGGGCCACCTCTTGCAACACGGATTCCAACTGTTCCACTGACATCAAATACTTGGTGTCTGTGCGGTTCATCAAAGCCACGCCGTCCATCTCTTTTAATGAGATGGGCCGATATTGCTCGATAATTTGATGAATCCTTGACAAGCTGATTTGATTTATTCAAACATAATGAATCGCTTGCAATAAAATTAGAATAAAATTAATTTTAACTTAACAATGAATTCTTGTCAACGCTTTAAATCGCCGCGTTCCTTGTCACCCACAAAATTTAATATCAATCCCCGCCATTTATCTATGGCCATGTCCAATACATCTCGATACCGATCACTCTTGTTTTGACGCTCTTGCATTTGCAACAACTGTTCTCGTGATAAATAAACCGAATTCTCACCACCTTGTTCTGTAGGAAACAATTGAGCGCCAGCATCCACTCCATCCAATTGATAAAACAATTTTTGGCCGCTAAGGTCCATGATTTCGGATGCCAATGTGGTTCCCGTTGTTGTATTGAGCAAGGAAATGCGCAATTGAGCATTTAGATAAACGAATTCGGGTTCAAGATAAACTTTGATGACTTTATCCTCCTTTCCTTTGCGCTGCATGACCCAATGGGGAATTTTTTCTTGCTCCGTAGACTTCATTTCCCAAACCAACGGTTCAATCACCAAAAGGGCTGCAGCTGTCTTCAATTCTCCCAGCACAACATCGCTGCTCTCCTGCGAATATTGAATATTCAAGGCATTCAGATGCTCTTTTGAAATGCTCTCAAAATGATTGTCATCCAACACTTGTAAAAAAGGGAAATCCCCTTGCGTCAGATAACTTTCCAAATAAGCTGTCAAAAATCGCATATCTGAAAACTGATCTCTGCCCAATAATCTAGATTGAACCCCAAACTCTTGAAGCCTTTGAACCAACTTATCCTTTGTTCGCTGTTCCGCCACGAGCACAACACGCAAGGAAAAACTGCATCGCTCTAAACATTCCTTTCTAATTTTTTCTGCGCGCGATTCATTCTTGTCCCACCTCAATGCCTCGATGGCATATTGATGGGCTTGTTTGAAAAAACCTTCCTCCATTGCAAGCTCCGCCAAGGCCACCGCCATCTCCACTTGTGCCAACCGTTGCATCAATTTGGCTTCTTCATGATTGGCATCCATCTTTAACAAAGCCACTGCCATTTCATTGGCCTTGGTCCATTGCGCTTCTTGACCATATTGTCGCATTTGATCTGCATACCGCGATAACCAGTATTTTCTGCATTGATTCTTGAATGGAACCACATTTCCTTGAAAAGTCTTCACCAAGTCAGGATGATGCTTTGAATATTTTGAACTAAAAGTCAAAAAGTCTTCATACTCCATTTGGGCTTGTTCAAAGGATTCTGTACGATCACAAGCCGATTGCAAAGGATTAAACTTCTTGGTCAGTAATACTTCGGCGTTCTTATCCATACCCGCCTTTGCTTCCCAAGCTTGATGGGCCTCCCACAATTCCAGATACTTTCCATAGGCCAACTCGTTCAGACCACTGTCTTCCATCTTCTTAGCCTCCTTGAGTCCACGATTCAGCGCACAACCACCCAAAGACAAAAGCGCCAAACAAATCATCAGATAAACACATCTTCTTGACATTCTTTTCAGGGGTTGAGGCAACAAAAATAAGCATCAAGTGCATCATTAATGAAAAGGCCACTTCAACAGTGCCACAAAATGCTGATTTATCTCACCTAAATCATGCGACGTTTGACAAATCAATGACAAAAGAAATGCCCTCCAAACCGACATTTGCAACAGTGAGAAAGGTTCAAGTCATCAGTGTCAACCACCATCAGTTTCCGTTGGAAACCATTGGTCAATTTCATTTGAACGATGAACATCGTTTGGCTACACTTTTAGAAATGAAAAAAATAACCGGTTGTGAGGAGATCATGTATGTGGCTACTTGCAATCGCGTGGAGTGGGTTTTTACTTTGGATCATTTCGTTTGCCCAGGTTTGAGTCAACAAGTATTGCAATTGTTTTGTACTGAAAAAGAAGAAGATTTCCTAAAATCAGTCGCTCAGCAATGCCTGCGCTTGGAAGGGGAAGAGGCGGCAGAACATTTGTTGCGCACAGCTGGAAGTTTGAATTCTGCGGTAATTGGAGAAACGGAAATTTTGGGACAAATGCGTGCAGCGTATGAGTACAGTGCAAAAGTTGGTCTAGCCGGAGAGGCCCTCCGCATTGCCATGAAACAGTGCATCAAATCAGCCAAACAAATTTTTACCGAAACGGATTTGCGCAGAAAACCCGTATCCATTGTCTCCATCGCTTGGAATGCATTTCTTGAAAAAGGATTGAGCAAAGATGCTCCCATCGCGCTTGTGGGCGCAGGACAAATCATCTCCAACTTTGCCAAGTTCCTCTCTGAAAACGGTTTCCATCACATCACCGTTTTCAATCGTTCTGAAACAAGTGCTCAAAAAATTATTGCTCTTTTTGACAACGGAAAATTTATGCCCTTGTCCCAATTGCAACAGGCTTTGAATGAACATACCGTTTGGGTAGTGTGCACCGGAGCAACAGAATACCTCATCACCGAGGAGATGATTGCTCAAATGACCAAGAAAACCAAGATGGTTATTGACCTGGCCATGCCGGGCAATGTTCATCCAGCTGTTCAATCCAAAGAAGGCCTGGCCTTTTTTGACATGAACAACATCCAACAAATCACCAATGAAAATTTAGCCTTTCGACAAATGGCATTGGATCAGTGCGAACCCCTCATCCTGCAAGGAATGATGGAATACAAGGGGTTGGTTCAAGAAAGGAAAATAGAATTGGCGATGCAAAACATTCCGCTCACCATCAAGGAAATCAGGGAGACGGCATTGGGCAGTGTTTTTCAAAAAGACCTCATGGATTTGGATGAAAATGCCAAAGAGGTTTTGGAAAAAATCTTGGACTACATGGAAAAGAAATACATCTCTGTCCCCATGAAAATGGCCAAAGCCGTGATGATGGAACAACACCAGAAAAATTAATCATGTCTCGTAAAATCATTATTGGGACCAGGGGAAGTGAATTGGCACTCTGGCAAGCCCATTTCACGCAATCATTGTTGGATAGTTTGGGGGTTCCCAATGAACTCAAAATCATCACCACAAAAGGCGACCAAATACAACACCTCAGCTTTGATAAAATTGAAGGTAAGGGTTTCTTCACCAAAGAGATTGAACAGGCCTTGATGGACCATGAAATTGACATTGCGGTTCATTCCCACAAGGATTTGGAAACAGCTCCGCATCCGCATTTAATCATCGGAGCGGTAAGTCACAGGGCTGATCCCAGAGACATTTTGATTACCCACAAAAATTGTATTGAAGAACAACTGAATTTACAGCTTCAAAAGAACATACGCGTTGGAACATCGTCCATCAGAAGAAAGACACAATTGCTCAATATTCGTCCTGACTTGACCACAGTGGACATCCGAGGAAATGTTCCCACACGCATTCAAAAATTAAGAGACGGACAATGCGATGCGCTGATGCTTGCTGCAGCCGGTGTAGCCAGATTAAACATTGATCTCTCTGAATTTCACGTCCAACTTTTGGATCCTACCAGTTTTATTCCCGCCCCTGCGCAGGGTGTTTTGGGTTGGCAATGCAGAAGGGCCGATGATGAAATCTTATCATTATTGCAACAGCTGAACAACCAAGAGGTAGCGGATGCCATTCACATCGAAAGAACCTTGCTGCAAAAATTGGAAGGGGGCTGTCAACTTCCTTTGGGTGTTTATTGCACCCGAGAGGCGGAACAATGGATGGTCAATGTGGCGTTTGCCAACGGCCTCAATCAACCAGTTCTGCAATTCAAATACGCCCATGGTGCGGCAGAAACTTGCATTGAATATTGCTTTGACAAATTGGATCAATGGCGAAAATTTTCATCAGCAAACATTTAACACCGAACGATAACTGGGCACTTTTTCTCCAAGAGGAAGGGCACAACATCACGGGTGTGAGTTGTATTGAAACACAAACCATTTTCATTCAAGAGGTACCCACTGCTGATTGGACTTTCTTCTCCAGTGCGCAAGGGGTAAAACACTTCCTAGATCAACAGCCTATTACTTCCCAATACATTGGTGTCATGGGAGAAGGGACACAAAAAGCATTGGAAAATTACGGACATCACGCCGACTTCATTGGTCAAAGCTCTGATCCAACATCCGTTGGGCAAGCGTTCAAGCTTCATTTGAAACCGAACCAAAAAATATTGTTTCCCGCTTCAGCAATCAGCAAGCGAAGCATCGCTTCACAATTAACGGAACAAGACATCATTCATCTCCCCACCTACCGTACCCTTCCACTTTCCATCTCCATTGACCAGCAAGACATTTATATCTTCACCTCACCTTCCAACATCGATGGTTTTCTCATTTCACAAAACCTAACTGACGCCGCCTACATTGCTTATGGCCCAACCACTGGAAACTACTTGAAGGAAAAAGGGGTTAAAAACCTCAGCATTCTCGAACAAGTGAGTTCCGATTTATTGTTGCGCACAATAAAAGAAAAAATTTCGGGTTAATGATGCCGCATAGTAAATTGCAGCATGAAATTCCGCATTGTCACTTTATTCCTTTTCTCACTCACCACTTTCAGCTGGGGACAAAGTGATGTCGCACCTAAGTACGTCAATGAATTTCTGAATATTGGAGTCGGTGCGCGTGGATACGCCATGGCTGGAGCCATCACAGGATCCAGCAGTGACGCCTTTAGCAGCTATTGGAATCCTGCAGGCATTGCCCGAATATCTGACCAACACTCCATTGGCGCCATGCATGCTGAATACTTTGCAGGAATCGCCAAATTGGATTATGCCGGTTATGCGCAGAAAGTGGATAACTACAGAAGTTTTGGCGCTTCCATGATTCGATTCGGAGTGGACAATATTCCCAACACCATTGATCTTTATGATCCCAATGGCAATGTGGACTACAGCCGCATCTCTTACTTTTCAGCAGCCGATTACGCTTTTCTTTTGACCTACGCCCAAAGTGAACCCCCAAAGATTCTCAAAGGATTCATGCGCAATGAACAGATGAAAAATCATTTTGGCATCAATGCCAAAATTGTTTACCGTCAAATAGGCGATTTCGCCAATGCGTGGGGATTTGGTATCGATGCTGGTTGGCAGGCCCAATACAAGAAATGGGAATGGGGTGTTGTACTTAAAGACATCACAGGGACTTTCAGTGCGTGGCATTACAACTTGGATGAAAAGACCAAATCTGTTTTTCTCGCCACGGGAAATGCATTGCCAGAAAACACATGGGAAATTGCCAAACCACGAATCATTGCAGGGGGTGGACGTTCACTTTTTTGGCGCAAATACCAATTTTTACTAGAGGGAAATGTCATTGCCACAACAGATGGAAAAAGAAACACCCTACTGGCAGGCAATACCATCAGCATAGATCCCGCAGCTGGGATGGAGGTCACTTATCAAAAGTGGTTAAAGGTCAGAGCTGGGTTTGGAAATTTCCAACGAACAACTACTTTCCAAGGCAATCAAGTTACATTTCAACCCAATATCGGATTGGGCATTGTGTTCAAGCAATTCTCGTTGGACTATGCGTTAACCGACATTGCCAATCAAAGTGATGTTTTGTACACCAACATGGTGTCACTTACTTTTAATGGAAGACTTCCGAAACGCCAAGTGAATCAAGGCTCCTAGGAGAATCATGGAAAGCAACAAGTGCATGGGTTGTGACCAAATGGGATAATCAAAATAGGTCAACAAAATACCCACCACAAACTCACCTACCAGTGGTAATCCAATCCAATAGGCCAAGCGCGCACCTTGTTTGTTCAACTCCCAGGCCAAAGCTCCTGCGGTGAACAAGACCAACCAAGAAAAAGTTCTGTGGACATAAAAGACAATGTCTTCAGAAGATTGAATCACCTGTGCTACCCATTCTTTTCGGTTATAGCCAGCTTTGATCACTTCATCAATGGCTTCTCTCAGCTGGGAGCCCAAAACAATCTGAGCAATCACCATAAACAAAGACACCCACAACAACCAAGGTCGTTTCAGGCTCCATGTGACCTTGTTGGTAGTGGAAGAATTGTATGCCCAAAGCAGCGTCAAGATAATGCCCATGGAACCGAGCATATGAAGGGTCACCTTACCGCCTGACAAATGGCCATCCACCACCAATTTACCAATCCAAGCCTCATATAAAATGAGCAGCAAGGTCAGTCCCGTAGCGAAGAAAGTAGACCAACCATTTCCTTTTCTGGCCCAACGAAAAGACAGTATCAGCAGTAACAAAACTGGAATTCCCAAAACACCAGTGAACAACCGATTGATGTATTCAATCCAAGTATGCCACACATTAAAAATGGCATAATCGTGTTTGGGGTATTTCTTCCATTGGACCTCAGAACCCTGGTTCCAAAAAGATGCTTTGTCATCTAAAACAACATCATGTTGCGCCACCCAAAGGGTATCATGGTGTATCACCATTTGACCTTTGTGAAATGATTTGCCGGGAGCAATCAACAATACCTCAACATCGGTGGGGGGAATCAGATGACCAAAGCATCTGGGCCAATCTGGACAACCCATTCCACTTCCCGTTACGCGCACCACACTTCCTGCAATGATGACCAAGTAAAGGGCAACCAACGCCACCATGGCCCAACGGGCTGGACTTCCTTTGAACATCTTTATTTCTTGGTTGTGGTGATTTCCTGGGCCGCCAAAACTTTGTACTTCCCATCGGCGATGGTATTCACACATTCCATCATTTTTTCGACAGAGATTTTGTCAGCTTGAAATTCAGCAGTAACAACATTCACTTTTCTTTCTTCGACAAAATCCAATTGGGTAGTCACCACGCCAGGAAGTTTTTCCAATTCCTTTTGAATCTTGCCACCGCAGCCTTGGGCGCAAGTCATTCCATCTATGGACAACTTGGCCGATGTCTTGGCGACCTCACCTTGTTCTTGAATTTTTTCGACAACAATGGCATTGTTGGTTTGATTTTGACAAGCCATTAAACCAATTAAAACGAGAAAAGCTGCGAATTTTTTCATGACATTAATTTTGACAAAATTAGGGTTCAACCCTGAACACAACACGTACATTTGACAAAAAACTGATTTGTTTCAACATCGCTTCTCCTCTTTACTGATTTTGATCCTTTTGGCCCTGGTTTGGGGTTCGTCCTTTATTCTGATGAAAATGGGATTAAAGGCGCCGGACGGCACACCAGTACTGACGCCTTACCAAGTGGCTTCATTGCGCATGATATTGGCAGCGGTAGCCCTCTCTCCCATTGCCTTTCAAGCCATCAGACAAATAGAAAGAAAGGACTGGAAATATTTGGCCGTGGTGGGTTTTTTGGGAAGTGGAATACCCGCATTTTTGTTTGCCATTTCACAACAGTATTTGGACAGTGGATTGGCGGGCATATTGAACGCGTTGACGCCGTTGTTCACTTTGTTATTGGCCATTGTTTTTTTTAAGAAGACAACACACCGACAGCAGCTGGTGGGCATGGTGATTGGTTTTTTGGGCGCTGCGGGCATCATTGCGGCCAAGGGGAGTAGTTTTCAGAACATGCAATATGCATTTTTGATCATTGCTGCGACGGTGATGTATGGGGTGAGTGTGAATACAGTAGGACATCACTTGCGACACATCAAGGCGCCCTGGATTACGGCATTGTCCATATTGATGGCGAGTATTCCTTGCGCTTTGTACTTTTTTACAACGGATTATTCTGTGATTTGGACACATCCGCATGGAGGAAGGAGCATTGCAGCGGTGGCCACCTTATCGGTTGTGGGGACTGGGATAGCCAACATCTTGTTTTTTAGGTTAACCCAAATCAGTGGCGCCATCATGGCTTCAACCGTCACCTATTTGATTCCCATCGTTGCGGTGGGATGGGGCTATTACATGAACGAAAGTTTATCTCCCCTTCAAATCTTGTTTGCTGGCGTCATCCTCCTCGGCGTCTACCTTGGCAACCGACCTCAGAAGTAGGGTTTGAAGGTGAGTTGGCAAATCTCTGCCTTGGTCTGTATCCACTTCTGCTCGTATTCCAACGCCTTGATGCGCTGATCAATCCAAGTGTTTTCCCGTTGATTGACCATGAATACCGAACTCTCTCCCATCCCCAATCGCTCCTGCTCCGCCTCCCACAACTGTCGATAATAATCCGAGTTGTTCATCGCCCGCATCCGCTGGTCTGCTACGATGCGCTCCTGCTGCTCCAACACACGTGCCTTCTGCGCCAAGGTATTTGTCTTTAATGTCAAATCATTCTCATTCTCCATTTGCTTGATGCGCTGCAACTGCAATTGACCTCTGGCATCACGAACAAACATCGGAAACGCAAACTGCACTCCCCACCGGTAATTGTTGATCGAAAAATCAGCCCCATTGGATGTCACTTCCTTATTTAAAAAATGATACTCCACATTCAATTTGGGCTTCAACTTCTCCCGCTTCCATTTCTCCTCCCAATCCAAAATTTTGGTCTTGGACTGATACCATTGGATCATGGGATGGGCCGTCATCCAGGCATTCATGTCGACGGTCAATGCATACGTTGGCACAACAGAAAACAATGCCGCATCGGGCTGCAATCGCAACGAAAGGATGTTTTTCTTTTCACTCATCTCTGGTAAAAAAGCGGTCATCGCCAGGCGCGATTTGATGGAAAACAACTGCGCCTCTTGCCAAGCGATGTTTCTGGTTTGCCATTGAGCAAAAGCTTCCAAAGTGTCTATTCCTGGTCGGTCTCCAACATAATACCGTGACTTCACGGCCTGTAATCGTGTATAAGCAGCGTCCATCATCTCCCTTTGCAAAACCACCCGCTTCTCTGCAATGTACCAATCCAAATACAACATTGTACTTTGAAACAACAACTCGTTCATGGCCATCTGCTTCTCCAATACGGACATGGCTTGAATCTGTTCTGCCCTTCTCAAGGCCAAACGGGTTTCATCAAAGAACAATCCTTGCAACACGGGTAAATTCAATCCCAAGGCCATCAAACCATCCTTGCCAGTATAGGCCTCCGGATCCAAATAATCGCCACTGTTCACATCCCATTGCGCAACCAAGCCAATGGCGTATGGCGATTGAAATGCCATTTGCGTTTCCGAACGCTGATAAAAGTTTTGTCCGTCATAGTACTTGTTTTTCCATTTGGAGGACAATACTGGGTCCAATAGTCCTTTTGCTTGCAACCATTGGGCATTTCCTGCTTCTTGAAGCAATTGCGCATTCTTGGACTCGGGATGCTCATTCAAAACCCAAGACAAATACTCGGGCAAAGTGAGCTTATCATTAGCGGATTGTCCCAAAAAAACAGTTGCTTTTAAAAACAACAAGAATATCAAACAGCGACTCATTTCTTCTCCTCCTTCGCTTGCGACTTGGTTTCCTTGCCCTGGGGCTGATAAAAATCTGGTGGGAAACCATTGAGCACCCGCCACATTTCATAGCCCAACGGAACATCATTCAAGAGCATGATTCCTTTGACACCGCCACCCAATCGCAAATTCTCTGGCCAAGGTTTATCGTTGATGGGTTTAACCCATACCCTGAACTTTCCATTTTCCTGAATGGCTGGATCAACACTCACAATGGTTCCATCAAACAAACCTGTAGACATCTGATTCCATCCACTGATCACAAAAGCCGGCCAACCATCAAAGATGATGCGAACATGCTCTCCATTATGAATCAACGGATTGTTCACGGGGTCAATCCACAACTCCACCGCCTTGTCAAAACGATGTGGGGTAATGCGTACCACTTCCTCTCCTTCCTTGACTGTCTCGCCAATACCCGACTTGGTGACTTTGGAAACAAATCCATTCTGTGGCGCGATGATGTAATAATATCCGGTGCGCTTGTCATAGTTATTGAACTGATTCTGCAACTTGGTCACTTGCGCCTCCGCATCATACATGGCCGAGAAAGTAGAGAACTTGTCACTTTCCGCTTTGCTGATTTTATCCCGATACTCCGCCTCAACGCCGCGGTAATCTCTTTGTATATTCAACAACTCGGCCTTGGCAATGGCCAATTTATTGCGTTGATCATTGATCTTGGCCTGGGCATTTTGCAAGGACACTTGTCTTCCTTCCCATTCCGTTCTAGAAATCAATTCTTGCTTGTACAATTGGTCATAGCGTTTCATTTG
>JBDKGG010000014.1:0-16242 GCA_039798325.1 Bacteroidota bacterium | reverse complement strand
CTATCCTACTCGTTGAATAAAGAGCGCTGTGCTTTCGATGTTTGCCCCATGAACATCGTTCTAAATGATTTTGCCAGACAACTGGGTTTCGATTATGATCATGAGGGCAACATGGCCAAGTCAGGGGTGGTCAATGAATCTTGTTTGAAAGCGTTGAATGGACTAGAATATTATCAGCAACCTCCGCCAAAGTCTTTGGGAGTGGAGTGGGTGAAGGATAAAATTTACCCCATCATTAATCAATATCATTTAAAGCCAGAAGATGCATTGGCCACTTTGACGGAGCATGCCGCTGATCAATTGGTGATGGTTTTGCGAGGATGGGTGGGGCAAGCGTTGTGCACCGGAGGAGGGGTGTTGAATACCCTTTTTATCAGCAGGGTTAGGGCAAAATTGACAGACATGGAGTTGATCATTCCCGAGCAAGAGTTGGTAAACGGGAAAGAAGCCCTCATTTTTGCTTTGCTCGGGGTTTTACGTTGGGAAAACAATTACAACGCCTTGCAATCGGTAACAGGCGCCGACTGTAGTTCAACCGGCGGTGCAATCTATTATTACTGATTAGCCAAAAAGGGCACTAATCAATTCATCCACTCGGCCAACACGAATCACCTCAATACCTTGGGGCTCACTTTCCTTGTTGTGTTTTGGGATAACGATTTTCTTAAAACCCAATTTTTTGGCCTCACCAATTCGCTGGTCAATTCTGGCCACTGGTCTAATTTCTCCATTGAGTCCTACCTCGCCTGCAAAGCAGGTCAATTCTGGAAGTGCAATGTCTTCATTGCTGCTGATAATGGCAGAGATAACAGCCAAATCCATTCCTGGATCTTCCATTCGAATTCCACCAGCAATGTTGAGGAAAACGTCTTTCATTCCCAAACGGAATCCACATCTTTTTTCCAAAACCGCGAGTAACATGTTCAACCTTCTTAAATCAAACCCAGTCGTGCTGCGCTGCGGTGTTCCATAAACGGCGGTACTGGCCAATGCTTGAATTTCAATGAGCATGGGGCGCATACCCTCTAAGGCTGCTGAAATGGCCGATCCAGATAATCCATTCTGGTGTTGTTGTATCAAGAGCTCGCTGGGATTGGAGACCTCTCTAAGGCCGCTGCCTTGCATTTCATAAATCCCCAATTCATTGGTCGAACCAAATCTATTTTTGGTTGTGCGCAGTAGTCGGTAAACATGCTGTTTGTCCCCTTCAAAAAGCAGAACGGTATCCACCATGTGCTCCAATAATTTTGGACCAGCAATGGCTCCTTCCTTTGTAATGTGACCAATCATAAAAATAGCAATGTTGTTTTCTTTGGCAACTTTCAAGAGACGAGTAGCATTTTCTCTAATTTGAGATACACTGCCTGGTGCGCTGTCAATGAGTTTGCTTTGAAGGGTTTGAATGGAGTCGATGATGGCCAATTGAGGTTTAACATGTGCGATGTGCGCCTCGATTTGTTCGATATCCGTTTCCATCACTAACCAACAGTGGTCATTCTGCAGGCCAACTCTGTCAACGCGCATTTTTATTTGTTCCTCACTTTCCTCACCCGACACATAGAGCACGGTCATGTTGTTCTGTTGTAAGGCCAGCTGAAGCAATAAAGTTGATTTTCCGATTCCTGGTTCCCCGCCAAAAAGAATGAGGCTTCCAGGAACCAATCCATTTCCTAATACGCGGTGCAATTCCTGATCGATGATATTATATCGGGGATAGTTGTGACTCTCCAATTCGTTCACTGTTCGGGCTGGCTGATTAATTCTGACCATCCCTGTTTGGGGTTTGTTGTCATTCCCTCGATGTATAACCTCCTCCTCAAATGTGTTCCATTCTGAACAACTCGGACATTTTCCAGACCATTGTGGGGATTGGTGTCCACAATTTCTGCAGAAATAAGCTGTTTTTGTTTTCGCCATGTGGCTAAGATATTTTAGTAATTTCACAATCTAAATGAAAATCGTGTAATCGCCGTGATGAACTGTTCTTTTTTTCGCTCACTAATTTATTTCTTGTCCTTATTCGTGGCGATAATAATTATTTTATTGTTATCGCTGACTCTGTTATATTCTAAGGGCTTGCATTACAATTTGGATAAGAATGTAAGAACATTAGTTGTTGGAAATAGCCACCCCCAATGTGCAATAAATGACTCGTTATTCGGGAACTGTAAAAATTTCGCGCGCGCAGGTGAACCATTCATTTATTTGCAATTTAAATTGGAAAAATTGCTTGTGGATAATCCTCAAGTCGATCGGGTTATTTTAGAAATTTCAGATCATGAATTTAAACATCAATTAAGAAATTGGATATACAAGCCGATGGTCGTTGAGAGCGCAGTGAAAGCTTATTGGGCATTTTGGCCAATTGATTTCCATCAGCAGATGTTTTCAGTGATAGGATTGAAGTACTTCAGTTATTTACTTTTAGGTCAACAGAAGTATTTAATTTCATTGATGCAGTTAGAAGAAGAGTTTTTTGATCAACTATCTTGGGGGGGATTTAAGAATTCGAAAGTTCATTTTGATGCAAAGAAGAAGGAAGAATCTCAGGTCATAAAATCAGTAAAATGTGACTCTCTTTTTCAGCCAGTTTCTGAGAACTTTTTTGCATTTAAACGGATTCAAGAGATTTGTGACAAATACAACAAAGAAATAGTTTTTATTAGATGTCCGATTCATATTTCTAAACCCAATTGTTTTCAGTCGGATTATAAAAGGCTAATTGGTGAAAGTCTAGAAATTAAAGTTTTGGATTTTCGCGATTTTCCTTTGTTAGATGAGGATTTTGCAGATGAAGAGCATCTAAATGGACAAGGTGCATTTAAGTTTACAAGCATGTTAAAAGACACTTTATCAAAAATAATGGAGTAATAAGCAATTAACTTATGCGCGCTTTTTTGTTGAGATTAGTTTTTTATTTTTTGTGGTTTTTCAGTGTATGTTTTATTGGCTTTACTGGATTGTTTATGTATGTTCGGGATAATTGTGCTCTGCATTTAAAAGCTTCCTATCTTGTTATGGGAAATAGTCACCCTGAGTGTGCACTCGATGATCGACAGAGCTCATTTTTTTTGAATCTGGCCAAATCAGCAGAGCCGGTGTATTATACCCAATTCAAGTTGGCTAAGATGTTAGATTGGAATCCTCATTTGAAAAAAGTTTTTGTTGAGTTGAGCGAAAATCAGTTTGAGTATAGAATGCAAGAGTGGATTTGGTCAAGGCAAGCGGTTCAAAGACACTTAAATGAATTGTTATTTTATTTACCCTTTGAATTTCATTGCTCAGCATTGAAGCATCTTGGATTGCCTTACATTTTTGACTTTATCTATGCAATAAAAGTCAATTTAGAGGGCTTGATGCTCAGTCAAGGAGATAATTTTTTTCAATTGATCCAATGGGGTGGTTTTACACCAAAGAAGGGGACTTTCTTAGAAAAGCAAAACAAAAGTGAATGGAGCAGATTAGACGAAGAATTAAATCCTTATCCGGAAAATATTCAAGCTATTTTTAATATGGTAAATGTATGTAAGTCGAAAGGAGTTGAAATTCAATTTATTCGATGTCCTGTTCATCCCACTCTTTCTCAGCATTTTGAGAACGCATATCAAAAAATTATCCAGGATAATGAAGAAATTGAACTTTTGGATTTTCGAAATTTCCCATTGCCAGACGAGTTTTTTTTTGATGATCAGCACTTAAATGAATTGGGTGCCAAGCGTTTTACGCAGCATTTTATAACCATTTTGGAACAGAAAAATTGATTTTCACCAGATTCTTAATGTAATAGTAACAAATTTCGAAAAGTTGAAGCTGAATTCAATGTACATTTGCTTGCTAACAAAAAAAATATGAAAAAACTTTTATTAACGATTTTTTCCATTGCATCAGTCATTGGTGCTCAAGCCCAGTGCAGCGAAGTTTTCATGTCAGAGATTGTCGAAGGCTGGAGCAACAATAAGGCTGTAGAGATTTATAATCCAACAGCCAATACAGTATCGTTGGATGGATATGGAATAGTGCGATTTGACAATGGCTCAACTACTTACGGGCAGATTACACCGTTTGACGGAATAACGATTGCCCCTTATGATGTTTTCGTTGTAGTGTTGGATAAAAGAGATTCATTGGGTACAGGTCTTGAGGCTCCAGTATGGGATGAGTTGCAAGCCGCTGCTGATATTTTTGTCTCTCCAACTTATGATTTGGGAGTATGGGCCATGTATTTCAATGGTAATGACGCTTTAGCTATTGTGAGAAATGGTGGTCAAACTTTGGTTGACTTGTTCGGCCGTATTGGAGAAGGCACTGGTTTTGGAGGATGGAGTCCGTTGGGCACCTTGGATAGTCAAGGTAATCCGACCTATGCATCTAAAGATCACACCATGATTAGAAAGGCTGATGTAACAGCGGGTATTACCGCGAACCCATCTTCTTTTGATGTATTTGCACAATATGATACATTGCCTGCCAATACTTTCGATAATTTGGGAACGCACAACTGCAACTGTGGTACGGTGGATATCAACAAATTTTCAAAAGAAGGTTTTAATGTTTATCCTAACCCCGTAAAAGACGACCAGGTAAGCATAATTGCCGGTCAAGGTATCGAACAGTTAAGCATTTATAGCCTAAATGGTCAATTGATTTCTCGTCAGAATGAAATCAATGACATCATGTTAAACGTTGATGTGCGTTCATTGACTTCTGGTTTGTATTGGGTGGAAGTGAAATTCCAAAATGGTCAGGTAGAGAGAAAGAAATTGATCAAGTAATTTTTACAAGAACTATACAAAAGGGGCGCAAGCCCCTTTTTTTTCCAGCATTATGAAAAAAATATTCTTCTTTATTTTCGTTTTGTCTGCCACATTGAGTTGGGCACAAAATAATTTCACAGGAGTTGTTCGGGATGTTTTAACAGGAGAAACCATTCCCTCAGCGGTATTGGTATGGGGGGAAAAGAAAGACAAAGGAATGGTTGCCGATATCAACGGTAAATTCTCAGCTCAATTGCCTCAAGGGACACAAAAGGTTTATTTCTCAGCAGTTGGTTATGAAGAACAAATTCAATCCATCAATGTGGGGAAATCTCCTATTTATATGGAGATCGAGTTGGTTCTGCTCAATCAAAAAGAGTTGCTTATCGTTACGGATTTGGCAGTGGGCAGAAAAGTACCTGTTGCCTATTCCAACATTGACATGAAGCGCATCGATGAAGAGTTGGGGGGACGTGAAATGGCCACCCTGGCCAATACCACTCCGGGTGCCTATGCCACACGAGCGGGCGGTGGAGATGGTGATGCTCGCGTGACCATCAGAGGTTTCTCTGGTCCCAATGTCGCGGTGATGTTGGATGGAGTTCCTGTCAATGACATGGAGAATGGTACGGTGTATTGGAGCAATTGGTTTGGTTTGGATTTGGTGACACAAACAGCCCAAATTCAGCGCGGATTGGGAGCTTCTAAATTGGTTATACCTGCCGTTGGCGGAACCATGAATATCATTACCCGAGGAATTGATCAGAAGAGAAGAATTCAAGTGAAACAAGAGTTTGCTGTGGATGCCTTTAGCCGAACATCCTTTGGTATGAACACCGGTAAATTGAAGAATGGCTGGGCTTTTTCTTTTGCCGCTTCTGTGAAAAATGGATCGGGCTGGGTAGAGGCAACCCCCACGCAAGGGGTATTTGGATTTTTCAAGGCTGAGAGAAAAGTGAATCGTCATTTGTTGAGTTTTTATGTGTTAGGAGCTCCTCAAAAGCATGGTCAAAGGGGAAGGCAAGATGCCATAGCTTTGTATGATCGTGCAACGGCAGAGAAAATGGGAGTGTCATCTACCTATTTTAATAGCAGTGCCAATCCCAATGCTGAGATTTTTGATGGGGGTATTAATTACAACCCTGATAAAGGGTATTTGCAACGCTATACCTTGTCAGATGGTCAAAAAACAGATCTTCAATCAAGAGAGATCGTTAATGCGAGAGAAAATTTTTATTTCAAACCTCAATTCTCATTGAAAGATGTTTGGAACATTAATGATCATTCTTTCCTCTCTACTGTAGCTTACATGTCCATTGGCCGAGGCGGTGGAAAACGATGGAATGATAATCTTGGCGTAAAAGATTATTTGCCAGATGGAACAGTGGATGTGCAGAAGTTTTATGATGCAAATTCTGGTGCGACCATCCCGCTTTTCTCTGGACCCGATTACAATATCAATCCCTTGGTAAGCAAAACGGAGCGATATGCCACATCCAACTATATCAAGGCCAGCATGAATGAACATCAGTGGACAGGTATTTTGTCCACTTATAGCAATCAAATTAACGAGAACTTCACGCTGTCAGGTGGGGTAGATATTCGAAATTACAGAGGTGCACATTATCGCAAGATCATTGACCTCATGGGGGCTGATTACATTGTGACAAGAAGTGCATTCGACAAGAATGATCCTAATTTGGTTAAAAGGGAAGGCGATATTGTCGATTACAACAACGAT
Source organism: Bacteroidota bacterium (assembly GCA_039798325.1). Lineage (GTDB taxonomy): Bacteria > Bacteroidota > Bacteroidia > Flavobacteriales_D > Sanyastnellaceae > CAMCTV01. Next base: position 9,747 of record JBDKGG010000014.1, on the reverse strand, counting down.
GCATTGGTGCGTTGGGGAGGACTATTTGGACAAATGGAATATGAAGACCGTAAATTGACAGCCTTTATTAGTGCTTCAACCGCTATTACAGGGTATAAGCGAATTGATTATTTCTTGCCCAAGGTTTATGACCCTGAAGGGATGAATGTTGAGGTGGGATACAGTCAACCCACTAATGTACCCAATTATGTTTCATTGGTTTCTAATACAACGGTTGTGGATGGGCAAACATTTACTTCAGGTATGTCAGGGTCTGAATACCAAAGTACAGGTTGGTTGTATAGAAATACATTTACCGTGAAGTATGGTTTCAAGTCCACCCTGTCTGAACATTTTTCAGCGTTCTTCAATGCGGGCTATTTAAATAAGGCTCCGCAGTTCAATCAAGTATATACCAACGGAAACCAACAATTTTCCAATATCCACAATGAAATCATCATGAGCAATGAGGTGGGTTTCAATTGGAAGTATCCAAAGTTAGCCTTGAATGTCAACGCCTATCATACTACATGGGAGAACAAGCCTTATCCCTATGGCTTATCTGTTCCCAATCCATTGGATCCTTCAACCAATATCAGTGTGAATGTTAGAGGTATGAATGCTCGCCATATGGGCTTAGAAATGGATGCGGCCTATAAATTGACCGACCGCATGACTTTAGAGGTTTTGGCCTCTGTTGCTGATTGGGTATGGACTTCAGGGGATACCATTTATGTGAGGGATGACAATGGAAACATCATGCTAAAAGATCCGGAGGACCCCAATTCGGGGCCCTATACATTTGCTTATGATGCCAAAGGGGTTCATGTAAGCGATGCCGCGCAAACACAGTTCGGTGCGATGTTGAGATATGAATGGAAGAATGGTGCTTATGTCAAGACTCGATATACGTGGTTTGATCGCTATTTTGCGGAAATGAATCCATTCACATTGAATGGGGCAAATGCGGGTAGAGAGTCATGGATGTTGCCCAGTTATGGTACCATGGAATTGCACACGGGGTATACCTATGTGGATGAGTCAAAGAATAGATGGGATTTGCGTTGTAGTGTTTATAATTTGTTGAATGACAAATTCATTACCGATGCAACCAACAATAGCACTTCAGCGCTCTACAATAATAAGTCCAACGGTTTCGATGCGGCTTCTGCTGGAGTTTTCTTTGGACAGAACAGATGGTTTAATGTATCTTTAACGGCCACTTTTTAATGAATAAAATGAAATCCAAATCAATGAAAAAAATAAGTGTTTTATTGTTGTCCTTGATCGCTTGGACAGCACAATCACAATTTGTGATTAATGAGATCGACGTAGATCAAACTGGAACAGATACGCAAGAGTTCGTGGAATTAAAGGGTACTCCTGGCTTTTCTTTGTCGGGGTATGTAATGGTTTTGTTCAACGGAAACAATGCTACTGAAGCATCTTACTTGGCGGTTGATTTAACAGGGACCATCCCTGCATCTGGTTATTTTGTGATTGGCAATCCTTTGGTGCCCAATGTGAATCAAGTGCTTGCTCCAGGTGCAAGTGGCGCATTTCAGAACGGAGCAGATGCCATTGCCATCTACCAAGGTACCGCGGCCGCTTGGCCAAATGGGACTGCACCTGTATTGACAGGAGCAGTTGATGCTGTCGTATATGGAACAGATGATGCTGATGACACAGGACTTTTGGGAATATTCGTTCCTGGACAAATTCAGGTGAATGAAAGCCCTAGTGCAACGGTTTCCGCCTCACGAATCCCAGATGGGGGATCGGCATTTAACCAAGCGGTCTATGTTTCTCAGGCTCCAACACCAGGCGCTTCTAATTCTGGAGACGTCGCAGGTTGCATGGATGCCACTGCATGTAACTTCAATGCAGCGGCAACTTCTGATGATGGTTCTTGTGCCACAGTGGGTGATGCTTGTGATGATGGAAATGCAGGAACTGCAGGAGATGCATACGATGCCAATTGCCAATGTATCGGTGAGGTTTCTGGCTGTATGGAACCAACAGCGTGTAACTACAATGCAGCAGCCGTTTTGGATGATGGTTCATGTGCATTGCCAGGTGATGCCTGCAATGACAACAATGGCGCAACCATTAATGATACCTATGATCCAAGTTGCGTTTGTATTGGTGAAGATTCAGGTCAGAGCACTGTAGTCTTGGCTGAACAAGCCGGTGTTGGCGCGACTGTAACTGTAACCGGAATTATTACCAATGGACTAGAAATGGGAAGCACAGTGCGTTACATTCAAGATTTTGGTGGCGGTTTGGCTATATACCCAGGCACAGCTTGGACTACTTTCACAGCACCCAATAGAGGTGATTTGGTTACTGTTACTGGAACACTTTCTGAATTTGGTGGATTATTGGAATTAGGACCTACCCTGACTGCTGTGACAGTAAATGCAACTGGTCAAACATTGCCTACTCCTGCTTTGATTACTCCTTCTCAATTGGGTGAACCTTTTGAAGGTGAATTGGTGACAGTGGAAAATGTCATTTTTGATTTGGCAGGAACGCCCATCACTGGAAATTCAACATACAATTTCACCTCAAATGGTGAGCAGGGAGCCATTTATGTTAGAGCAGGAAGTATCTTGGTAGGTGTCAATTTACCAGCCAGTGCAGTAACCTTGGTTGGAATTGCTTCTCAGTATGATCCTGCTGCTCCTTTTGATGCAGGGTATCAAATTTTACCACGGGATGAAAATGATTTCATCTTACCTCCGGGTGTTGCAATTCTAGGACAGGTTGTTCAAGATAATATCACAACGACTTCTTTTGATTTGTCATGGGCAACCAACAATACCGGAAATAGTCAAGTGAATTTTGGATTAACTCCCGATTTGGGACAGACCATTTTGGTGAATGATACCGTTACCGATCATACCGTATCCGTAACAGGGTTAGAGCCTGGTACCATTTACTATTGCTCAGTGACTTCTACCAATGCAGATGGGACTTCGACTTCGACAGTTCGTCCTTATGCAACAAAGAGCTTGAGCTCAGGAGAGATCAGAGTCTATTTCAATCGTCAAGTAGATACCAATTATGCTACCGTTGAGAGTGCATTAAGTATAGGCGCAGGATCCAATGACAGTATTGCGGCTTATATCAGCAGAGCACAGCAATCTTTGGATATTGCAATTTACAATTTTACAGATGATGCAGTGATTACGAATGCCATTAATGATCGTTTTAACGCGGGTGTTCAAGTGCGAGTAGTAGCTGATGGTTCAACAGCCCAAATGGGATTGAGTTTGTTGAACCCCTCTATTCCCGTTGTTGAAAGAATTAACACCAGTGGCACCGGAATCATGCACAATAAATTCATGATTGTTGATGCTGATGATGTAGACAATGCTTGGGTTTGGACAGGTTCTATGAACTGGACAGACAACAACATGTACAATGACTACAACAATATCATCATTTTCCAAGATCAGAGTGTCGCGCGTGGATATCGTTTGGAGTTTGAGGAAATGTGGGGAGGAAATGGTCCAACTCCAGGAAATCCAAATGGTGTATTCGGAGCTTCGAAATCAGCCAATACTCCATCTGAGTATGTTTTGGGACCAGATAACATTCGAGTGGAAAGTTATTTCTCACCAACAGACAATGCCAATGGAGCCATTATTCGTTCCATTCAGACCACTGATGCTAATTTGGATTACGCAGTTTTGGCCTTTACACGTCAAGATATCGCAGATGCAATCATCGGTGAGGATGATTTGTTCTTGGTTTTGGTTCGTGGTATTATAGAGCAAACTTCTGATCCAGCATCTGAATATGGTTATTTGCAGACAGCAGGTCAAGATGTGAGATCGCATGAAGGAGTTCCATATGATTTGCATCACAAATACTTGATTGTAGATCACAGTAATTTGGATTCAGATCCTTTAGTTTTGACAGGTAGTCACAATTGGAGTTCTGCCGCGCAATCGACAAACGATGAAAATACAGTGATTGTGCATGATGCTCGTGTGGCCAATCTGTATTTACAAGAGTTCATGAGTTTGTGGGGCACAGAACCTGCGAATGTTGAAAATACGGATGACGGAAATTGGAATCTATATCCCAATCCTGCAGATCATCAACTTTGGATAGCACTTCCAAAAGACGTTAATCAAGCAAATGTTTTTGTTTATGATCAGTCGGGTAAAAAGGTTCACACTTTTGTAGTTGGTCAAGGAATGCAATCGATGACTCTTGAGAACCTTCCTAGCGGTGTTTATCATTTCCAAGTTGTAAGTGAGAATAAGAGCTGGAACAAGAAGATTGTGGTTAGATAAAATTGTTAGCATATTAGTAGGATAAAAAAGGGGAGTAATCCCCTTTTTTGTTACCTTTATTCTAAATTTGTGCTATGAAAACAATCCTCGCCTTCTTGATTTGTAGTCTGAGTGTGGTAAACCTTATGGGACAAGCACCTCAGTCAATTCCTTTTCAAGGTGTTGCAAAGATAGCAAATGGATATGTGCTCACTTCTCAAGTAGCCTCGGTCAATTTTAAAATTAGAGCAAATAGTGCAATTGGCCCCATTGTGTTCGAAGAAAATCAGAGTATTATCACCTCCAATGTTGGAACTTTTTCAGCAAACATTGGCAGTGGACTTTTGGTTTCTGGAAGTTTTGAGCCATTAGCGAATTCAAGTTCAACTTTTTATTTGGAAGTCAACCTGAATACTGGGGGGCAGGATTATGCATTGGGAGTTAAAAAGTTGCAACCCGCTGCCCACGCCAAATACGCCAATGGTGAAAGGTTTAGAATCAGTGCTGTAGGAGATACTCTGTTCAAAGGAGGGAATGTGGGGATTATTATTCCCGGAATTAGTACAGCGAATAATTAATTCCACCCTGGACGTTTAATAATTTTTTCAGTTTGTTTTCCTGGATCATCACTTCGATAATAGTTTCGGGGCATGAAGGTTCATTTAATAGCAATCGGTGGAAGCGCCATGCACAATTTGGCCATAGCCCTTTGGGAGAAGGGATACGTGGTGACAGGAAGCGATGATGAGATTTTTGAACCCAGTAAATCCCGTCTGGCCAAGAGAAATCTGCTCCCAGGGCATTTGGGTTGGAATGCAGATGCAATTACATCGGATCTTGATGCAGTAATTGTTGGGATGCACGCCAGAGCTGACAATCCTGAATTGCTTAAAGCGCAACAGTTGGGATTGAAGATTTACTCATATCCCGAATACCTTTATGAGCAAACCAAAAACAAAACAAGAATAGTTATAGGCGGAAGTCACGGAAAGACAACCATCACGTCAATGCTCTTGCATGTTTTTAATCTTTGTGGTAAGGCATGTGATTTCATGGTTGGCGCTCAATTGGCAGGTTTTGATTGTATGGTCCGGTTGACTGAGGAAGCCGATGTGGTCATTTTAGAAGGCGATGAGTATTTGTCCTCTCCTATCGATCTTAGACCAAAGTTTCATTTGTATAAGCCGCACATCGCCTTGATTAGTGGAATTGCGTGGGATCACATCAATGTATTTCCAACGTTTCAAAATTATATCCAGCAGTTTGATACCTTCATTGATTGCATCGAACCCAATGGGGCGCTGATTTATGCGCAGGAAGATCCAGAAGTAGTCAAGTTGGCCCAAAAACCAAGACATAGAGTGCTACAAACTAGTGGTTATGGACCGCATCCCAACAAAGTAGAAAATGGAATTACTTTTTTGGATACTCCCACAGGATGGTTGCCTATAAAGGTTTTTGGTCATCATAATCTACAGAACTTGAATGGAGCAATGAAGATTTGTCAATTAATGGGCATTTCAGATGAACAATTTTATTCAGCCATTTCTAGTTTTGAAGGAGCCTCCAAACGATTGGAAATAGTGGCAAGAAGGAATCAAGGAATCGTATTCAAAGATTTCGCGCATTCTCCTTCAAAGCTCAAGGCTACGAGCTCTGCGGTGAAGAAACAGTTCCCTCAACATCGAATAGTGGCCTGCATGGAATTGCATACCTTTAGTAGCTTGAATGCAGAATTTTTAGCGCAATATGCGCACAGTATGGATGAGCCCGATGTGGCGATCGTGTATTTCAATCCCCACACCATTGAGCACAAACGCTTGCATCCCATCTCAGTGGAAGATGTCAAAAAAGCTTTTCAGAGAGAAGATTTGATTGTGTTGATAGATGCTGGTTTGGTTGAGATGATTTTAATGGAAAGCGATTGGGAAAAAACCCATTTGCTGTGGATGACCAGTGGCAATTTTGATGGACTCGACATTGCTGATCTTGCCATACGATTGCCAATGAATTAATGTTTATCTTGGGGCAATGAAAATGTCCAAAGTGATGGTGTCCGGTTGCTTTGATGCTTTGCATCCTGGTCATATTGCGTTCTTAGAAAGTGCCGCTCAATATGGAGATTTAACCGTTTGTATTGGAAACGATCAGAACGTTTTTGAGTTGAAGAGTCGCGCTACTTATTTTACACAAGATGAGAGAGCATATATGCTCAATGCGCTTCAATGCGTGAGCGATGTGAGAATTAGCAAGGGTTTTGGTAAATTGGATTTCATTGAGGAATTACAAGAAATTCAACCCGATTATTTCGTGGTCAATCATGATGGACATAGTGAAGAGAAGCAGGAGTTTGTGGAGCGCAGTGGAGTTCAATACATTGTTTTGGAGCGGATGCCCAAATCCGGAATGCCAGCCCGTTCAACCACCCAATTCAGACAAGACGTTGAAATGCCTTTCCGGATTGATTTGGCTGGAGGTTGGTTGGACCAACCTTTCGTCAATAATCTTGTCGCCGGTCCTGTGATCACCATTTCGATCCATCCTACCGCTCATTTCAATCATCGAAGTGGAATGGCATCCAGCACCAGAAATTCAGCCATGGATTTATGGGGGCGCTGCCTTCCCAATGATGACAAAGAACGATTAGCAAAATTCCTTTTTGCAGTGGACAATCCTCCTGGTAAGACAAATGTCTCGGGCTCACAAGATGCTATAGGGATTGTGTATCCCGGATTAAACAAATTGGATTACGAAAAAGAGTATTGGCCGGCAAACATTTCTTCTATAGCCCAAGAGGATATTCTTCATTGGCTCGAGTCACACTTGTTTCTCCTTCCCATAGGTCCACGTTCAGAAGGATTTGAGGTTTTAGATGAGGTGAATTTAGATCCGCTTCAAGTAAAAGAATTGGCTGCTGCCGCAAACACTTTGTGGAATAGCATCCTGGAAAAAGATTTGTCAATGTTGGGGCAATCCATGACAGCCTCTTTCATTGCACAGTGCAAACTGTTTCCATTGATGACGAGTAATGAAGCGGAGTCTGTATTGCTTCCTTTTAAAGAAAAAATATTGGGGTATAAAATTTCTGGTGCTGGTGGAGGTGGTTATTGGATTGTGGTATCAGAAGTCAAAATGGATTCTTTCATGGAAATAAAAATCAGACGAGGATGAATCTGAATAACAAACTTTTTATTGCCCTGCTGTCCTTATTCTTCTTTTGGGCTTTGGCGCACAATCTTAATCCTATATTAATTGCCAAATTAAAAGCGTCATTCGCGCTATCGGATACAAAAGCCATATTGGTGGACAGTGCTTTTTATATTGCCTATTTTATTATGGCCTTGCCATCTGCACACCTAATAGGACGTATGGGGTATCAAAAGACCATATTAATGGGGTTGGGTCTTTTTGCTTTGGGAATTTTGTCATTTATACCCGCTTCATTTTTTGAGTCGTATGCTGTTTTTCTAGGTGCTCTGCTCATGATAGGCCTGGGAATCACCATGCTGGAAGCTGCAGCCAATCCTTTGATCACGAGAATTTCATCTGAAGATCAGCAAGTGTATCGACTCAATTTGGCGCAGAGTTTTAATGGACTAGGGGCCGTGGTGGCCGCTGGTCTAGGGGGGTATTTGTTGCTGGATGACCAAGATAAAAATCTTCCTTTGCAGACACAGCCTTTTTTGATTTTGGGAGCGTTGATTTTGATGTTGATGTTGTTCTTCAAGTCAATTAAATTTCCTGTATTGCAAGTAGTAGGTCAGGATAATGCGACACCATCCGCTTCAGTTTTTAAAACAAAGGCTTTTACCTTGGCTGTAGTGGCTCAGTTTTTTTACGTTGGTTCGCAAATAGGAGTGGCCAGTTTTTTTATCCGATACATGGGGCAGTATTTTGCTCAAAGTGTTCAGCAATCCGCCTACCTGTTGTCTATGTCCTTGGTGCTGTTTACAGGAGGACGATTTATCGGATCCGCCTTGATGCGAAAGTGGCCGGCAGATCGGGTTTTGTTCATATTTTCCATTTGTGCAATGATTTGCACCTTGGGGGTAATCAATGTTCAATCCCTCTCATTTTATTTCATCTTGGTTCTTCCTTTTTTTATGTCCATTATGTTCCCAACCATTTTTGCATTGGGCATTGGATCGCTTCAAAACAATAAGGAACGGGGAGGGGCCTGGATTGTGATGACCATCTCAGGAGGAGCTGTGATTCCATTTGGAATGGCGCAATTGGCTCAATGGTCGGGTCAACTGAGTGGGTGCTACGCTTTGCCTTTATTGGGTTTCGGGGTAGTGGCTTTTTTTGCTTTTTATTACAAACAGCTGATCAATGAATGAATATGTTTTTTTCCTGGACTTGGTGGATGATCAAGAACTGATTGCTCAATATGAGTCCTGGCATCAAGGCGTTTGGCCCGAAGTTGAAGCGCAAATTTTGAGCAATGGAATAAGTTCTTGTAAAATATACCGCGCATTGAATCGTTTGGTATTAATCATTCATGCAGAAGAAGAGATGGATTGGGAACAAAAAGCGAAACATGATGCCAATCATCAAAAAACTATCGAATGGGAGGAGTTGATGTGGAATTATCAACGACCCATTCCAGGATCTCTTCCAGGATCCAAATGGCAATTGGGAGAACTAATTTATCAATTGAAATGAGAAGAGTAATTTATTTTCTGGCCATTTGGTCTTGTGTAATTGTTCATGCATCCGCGAACGGTCAACAGGGTTGGCTTCAATCATCGGGCGCCCGAAAAATGCGTCGTCATCATCTCACTGAAGTTGTTTTAAAGTTCAATAATGGTGAAGAGGGGCATTGTTGGGTTTCTCATCAAGGAAAACCCAAGTTGTTGCTGCTGCACGGAATTACCGGCAATGCTGAAGTTCAGTATGGGAGAAATGCAGCACATCTATGTAAGAATTTTGATGTTATTGCTTTGGACTTGAAATTTCATGGAGAGTCAAAAAATAATCCGAATGGATTTTCCATTGAGGATCAAGTGAATTGGGTGTCGGATTGCTTGATGCTTTTGGCACAACAATACAATGACGAATCATTTACCCGTGTTCATGTCATTGGAAATTCATATGGAGGCATCGTTGCCGGCATTTTTGCTGATCACTATCCCCAAATGGTCATGGAGTTGACATTGGTGGATGCGCCCATTCGATTTTTCACCTCTTCTATGGCAGACTCCATCGCCAAAGAGGCAGGGGTGAATCATTTTTTTGATTTGTTGTCACCGCAAGATGTTAAGACCTTTCGTAAGAGAACCGCTCTTGCCCTCTATCGAAAAATTTGGATTCCCAAGAGCATGGCCAAAAGCATCATTGAAGGTGAACTGAAAGAAAAAAGGAATGTCCATTGGCAATTGGTTGAGTCATTGCAAAACAGTGAAGAATATTGGAACAATTACGAAATAAAATGGAAGTGCAAAGTTCATCTGTTTTGGGGCGAAGCCGATGAATTGATTCC
>JBDKGG010000013.1:0-7381 GCA_039798325.1 Bacteroidota bacterium | reverse complement strand
ATCGTGAGTTTTTCTTCATCGGATAGAATCAATCGTCCGTTCACAAATTGTCCTAACTGGGGTTTACATTTTTTTTCCATTTGGCTTTTTTTTGTGTAAACCTATTTTAGGACGAGACACTTCGCAGACATCGCTATCGCTCGTCTGGCCACCCCTCCTTTCTTTTTCTACGAAAAAGTAGGAGGGGAGAGAATCGGTGAGGGATGGGAGCGGCATCCTTTTGGAAGGAGCCGATGTGAATGGCCGGAGGCGAATGCCGAGGGCCAGTAACGAAGGCGAATGACAAAAGATACAGCGGACAGCCCGACCCTCCCGAACACCGTGAGGGTGGGGCACCGCATAAGCGTCTAGTTGTTTTCTTCCGTGAGCAATTTCATCTTGGCTTTGATGTCCTCGATCTCGGTTAAGTTCAATTTAATCTTCTTCTCAATTTCTTTGCGCATGGACTCTGCTCCTTTTCCGGTGAAGATGCCCATGTTGTTTTCGTATTGTTTGTTCTGGATCAACAGACGATCAATCTTGTCTTGCAAGATGGATTTCTCACGCTTCAATCCGTTGGGGTTTCCTTGCGTCTTGATGGTCTGTACTCGGCTCTTATATTGGCTGATTTCACGCTCCTGGCGGTTGGTGTTCACACCTCCGTATAGCTTATCCAAGGCGTCGTTGTAGCGTTTGCTCACCTCGGCCATGTTGTCTTTTGGAATGTGCCCTACTCCTCTCCAACGCTCAGAAAACTCTTTCAAGAATCCCAAATCCTGGCCTTTGTTCCCCGTCAATTGGTATTGCTCAATCTCCTCCAACAAGGTTGTCTTTAAACGCAAATTTTCTTCTTGTTGTCCGGCCATCTCACCAAAGTGCTCTTTCTTTTTGGCAAAGAATGCATCGCATGATGAACGGAAGCGTTGCCACAATTTGTTTTCCTCTTTGGGATCCGCATTGCCAATGGCTTTCCACGACTCTTGCATCTGCTTCAAAGCCTCTGTGGTTTTTTTCCAATCGGTGCTGTCTGCCAGAGCCTTGGCCTTGGTGATGATTTCTTCTTTCTTCTTTTGGTTTTCTCTTTGAATGGCTTTGCGCTCTTCGAAATAATTTTTTCTTTTCTCAAAGAAGGCATCGCACAATCCGCGGAATTCTAACCACGTATCTTCATTGTCTTTTTTGCGTGTCCATCCAATGGTCTTCCACTCATCTTGTAGTTTGATGATTTCGTCTGTCCATTTGTTCCAAGCATTGGGTTGAGTAAAATCCATGGCGAGAATCTCCTTGGTTTTTTCGATCAATGCTTTTTTTGCTTCAAGATGCGCATCGGCTTCTTGTTGAATGGCATCGTAATGCGCTTGTATTTTGTTTTGCGCTTCTCTGAGGATTCCGAAGAAGGTGTCTCCGGTTTCCTTGAAGGTTTCTCTTGGAGAAGGACCTACCTCGATGAATTCACGTTGTAGTTTTTTGACCAGTATCTCCAGGTCCTTGATGCTTTCAACGGCTTCCAATCCTTTGGCATCTTCGATGAGTTCTTCTTTGCGGCGTTGGTTGACTTTTAGGTCATGCGCCTGAAGTTCTTTGTAGATGTTGATGTTGTAGAAAAAAGCGTGATTGAGGCTCTGCCACTTCTCTTGGATTTCAGGGTATTTGTCACCAGGAACATCACCGATGGCATCCCATCTTTCGCGAATGCCTTTGTGCCATTCAAATGCCTTTCCTACGTTCTCTTCCTCTTGAATGAGCTTTTGAAAATCTTCTAGAACCGCTTTTTTGAGCTCGTAATTTTTTTGACGTTCGGCAGCCAATTTTTTTCCAGCCTCTTCGATGCGGTCTTCATAAACCTTGCAGAGCTCTTGGAACTTGTTTTCGAGCTCATGGGGGATGTAGATGAACTCTACGTTCTCCTCAGGTTCGGAAGCTTTGAATGCTTCCAGTTGCAATTGGCGTTCTTTGATGGTTTCTGACTTCCATTGTTTGCGAATGCCGCTTACAGTGTCGCGTACAGTCATGATTTCTTCATTCTGCAGCGCAGCTGTAAGTTGTTCTATCAATTCTACTTTCATCACTTTTTTCTAAGTTGCACAAAAATAGCAAAGTAGCGCTATAAATTTGTTTTTTTTACCATGGGAGATCAGGAAGTGGAAAAAGGGGTTTATTGGTTGAAAATCAAGGCCTATTGTGATCGCGCCGAACGGTGCCATCAGGACGTGCGCCAGAAGTTGATCCAGTGGTCCATTCCGCATTTCATGGCCCAAGCATGGATTTCCGATTTGATCGCTGAAAATTTGCTGAATGAGGAGCGATATGCCCGCGCATATGTCCATGACCACGTGGCGTTTCGTCAATGGGGAGCGTCAAAAATCAAACAAGGATTGCGTCGGAAAGGGATTTCTAAACCGCTCATGGATGCGGTGCTGAGGGATTTGCCGGTAGAAGATGAAGAAGAACAAGCGTTGATTGCGGGCAAAAGGAAATGGAATCAGTTAAAAACAAAAGGGCCCTTGAAGGTGCAGCGGATGAAACTCATGCGTCACCTGTATGGCAAGGGATTCAGCATGGAGATCATGGATAGGGTGATTCCTATGATTGTGCAGGAAACGGATGAATGAGCCATACGTTTTGGGTCTCGGGTTGGATGCGGCACCAATTGGCGACTTCCATTCCCAAGATGGCCGCCAAGTGGTTGTTGCTTTCTAGGACAACGACTTTTGATTTCAATGCAGCGGGTATTTTTTTCTGGTTCAAATAGTCGGAGACCAACACATGGCCAGTCATCCCGAAAGGTTGGAATTTTTCGCCATGGCGCCATGGGCGAAGGGTGCAGGGAAAGGTGATTTTGTCCAAATCGATTTGCAGGTATTTTTTGTCCCCGTACAGTGCTGGGTTGGGGAGTTGGGTCACTTTCCCTTGCCAGTCAAACAAATCCAGGAACAAAGGTCCATTGATGACATGGGTTTCGAGTGAGGCGCTGTCGATAGCAGTAACCTTGAAAGTATGATTTTCTTTCCACAACACATGGCTGCTGCTTTCCATTTTTTTCCCATTCTCGATGCGGTCCCACTCCGCGATGGTCGCGATTTGTTCAGCGCTAAATCCCAATGGTGTGAGCCAATGAAACAATGGGGTGCTCAAGGGCAGGTGAAGGGGAATTTTATTGCAGTCAAAAGTGGCGGAATGGTTGTCTGTGGTAATCACTTGGTCCAGCAGGTTCATCATCAGGTAATGGTTCCAGGATTCTTTGTCTGCTTTTCTTTGGTTGAATTGTATGATGGCGTTGTCTTCAATGCCAAAACGTTCCTGAATGGTGGGGAGGATTTGGTGGCGAAGAAAATTGCGGTTGTATTTGTCGGATTGGTTGGAGATATCCTCGCGATAGACCAGATTTCTGTTGTGAACCTCCTGATCCATCATGGTTTTTGAAACGTACAACAAGGGTCTGAAATAGGGGGGCGAGAAAGGAACCATCCCGGCATTGCCCTCCACTTGAAAGCGCAGTAGTTTTAACCAGTGGGTTTCCCAAAGATCGCTGAGGTGATGGGCCAACACAATGGCAGAGGCTTTTTCCTGCTGCATCAATATTTCGAAATAATCCCTTCTTTTTTCTCTGGCCCAGGATTGGATGTTTTTTTCATTGGCGCTGTATTGTACTTTGATACAATGTACAATGATGCCATTTTGCGCCCCCCATTCCTCAACAAGTGCTTGATCTTTGTCACTGTCCTCGCCTCTGAGCTGATAATTGACATGGGCAATGTGGAAGGTGATTCCGGCCTCGAGCATGAGTTGGGCCAAAAGCATGCTGTCTTTGCCTCCACTAACGCCCAAAATAAACCGAGCATGCGCCCTGAAATGTTGATGGAATTGTGATTGAATGAGGTTGACCAGGTTCACGTTTTTAGGGATTGATTAGACTTTGTGCTTTGAGCCAACATTCTTGGTACTCATCTTTGAATTGTGATTGCAAGGTGATGGCTCCCCCAATTCCAATGTTGGCGACTTGGGTTTGTTGGTTCCAATAGATGCTGCGGATAATGACATTGAGGTCAAAATCTCCGTTGGGTTGAATAATGCCCAACGTTCCGCTGTACCAACCTCGGGGCGCAGGCTCCAATTGGTGCATGGTTTCAACCGCTTTTTTCTTGGGTACACCCGTCATGGATCCCATGGGAAATAGGGCCTGCAAGATGGTGGTGAAATGGGTTTCCGATGTGATATCGCACGTGACGCTGGAGATGAGGTGGTGCAATTTTGGGAAGGTGTACAGTTGGCATTTTTCAGTGACACGAACACTTCCCGTGGTGGCGATTTTGCTCAGATCGTTGCGCACCAAATCCACAATCATCGTGTTTTCTGTTTGGTCTTTTTTTGAAGTGAGCAATTGATGTTGTAATGCGATATCTTCTTTCTCTGTTTTTCCTCTTTTAATGGTCCCCTTGATGGGTTGGGACATCAAGTGGTTGTCTTTTTTTACAAGGAATCGCTCAGGAGAAAGGCAGAGCAGGTGGTGTTCATTCCATTCCAAATATGCAGCAAAAGGAGCGGGATTGGCTTGGTACAGAGCTTTCCAATGGGCATACGCATCGAACGTTTCCACCTCGGCTTCCAATTGGGTGCAATAGTTGGTTTCGTAGAAATTCCCTTGCTGTAGGTCTTGTTGTATCGAAGAAAGTTTTTGCTGATAGGAGATTTCACTTTCTTTGGCTTCAAAGGAGAGATGGGCCATGGATGCATTGGGTTCCAAAGATTCTGTTTCGTTGGTCCACTCCCATTTTTCTGGAACGATGAATAGCAAGGCAGGTTGTTGTGGGTTGTTTTTTAATTCAATACCCAAATGACAAAAACCTGCTTCGTAACTGATGATGGTGAAAATGGTTTTTCCCTTTTGTTGATGAAGCCATTCTTGAGCTTTTTTCCAATCCTCCGATTGCACAGGGAAAGGAACCACAAATTGGTCCTTCACGCCCCAAGCCCTGCAGCCGTATTGGCGTTCTTTGGAATAAGGAAGGTGAACAAAGAATTTCTCCATGATAACAAAAACCCGCCTAGAGGCGGGCTTTGGATAAAGTGTGTTGATGCATTAATCGCGGCTATTGCCAAAAATGCGCAATAGGTAGATGAATAGATTGATGAAATCCAAGTACAAGCTCAAAGCACCCATAACGGCTAGCTTAGAAGCTGCTGCTGTTCCATACTCTACACCCATTCCGATTCTTTTCAGACGTTGAACGTCATAAGCAGTAAGACCGGTGAAAACCAAAACGCCAACGCAGCTGATGATGTAGTCCAATTGCTCACTGTGCATGAACCAATTCACCAAGGAAGCGATGATCATTCCAAACAAGGCCATCATCAAGAAGGTGCCCATTTTGGTCAAATCCGTTTGTGTGGTAAAGCCCAAGATGGCCATGGTACCAAAAAGTCCTGCAGTGATGAAGAACACTTTTGCAATGGTTCCCAAGGAGTAGACCAAGAAGATGGTAGAGAGGCTCATTCCCATTACCACCGCAAAGGCTGCAAAGGTTACGGTGAGCGCCATCGGGCTGAGTTTGTTGAACCCAAAGTTCATCACCAAGATGAAGATGAATGGGGCAAACATGAGGGCGTAAATCATCATGGTGCCGCCGCTGCTGAGCATGGACAACATGGTTTCTGAAAATTGAAAAGCGGTGATACCGGAGATGATCAATGCCAAAGACATCAGACCAAATACGCGGTTCATGAACGCTTTTACACTGGATGAACTTACTTCATCAATGGAGAAATCTCTTTGAAAATCTGGTGTATTCATATTACTTCAATTTATTTGCTATCAAATGTATAAATTCTTTTCGAGATTTGTCGTCATCTAGGAACGCTCCACTGAATGCAGAGGTGGTTGTTAACGAATTTTGTTTATTCACGCCCCTCATTTGCATGCACAAGTGTTGGCATTCCATCACTACGGCTACCCCAATCGGATTGAGGGTCTCTTGGATGCAGTCTCTAATTTCAATGGTCAATCGTTCCTGCACTTGAAGTCTGCGCGCAAACACATCCACTACACGTGGGATTTTGCTTAGTCCAACAATTTTACCATTGGGAATGTAAGCGATGTGTGCTTTTCCAAAAAAGGGAAGCAAGTGATGCTCGCACAAGGAGTATACTTCAATGTCTTTGACCAACACCATTTCGGAATAGGATTCGGAAAACATGGCTGATTCCAAAACATCCTTGGCGTCTTGCTGATAGCCTTGGGTCAAAAACTCATAGGCCTTGGCTACGCGTTCGGGAGTTTTCAATAGACCTTCACGGTTGGGGTCTTCCCCAATGGTGGTCAATATTTTTCTGACTGCTTCTTCCATGTTATTCTCCACCAAAGTACTCTACGAAATTGTTTTCCGTCTCATACAATTTAACGGAGTGCAATTGACATCCTGATTCTTTGATGTCGTGTTCGATTCTTTCCCAAATCACCACCGCTAGGTTTTCTGTAGATGTTTTAATACCGGCCAACCATGGAATATCCAAGTTTAGGTTGCGGTGATCGATGACGTCCGTGACTTTGGTTCGGATGATTTGGCTGAGGACCTTTAGGTCCATGCAAAATCCAGTTTCTTCTTTTAATGCTCCTTTGATGGTCACGAACAATTCGTAATTGTGTCCGTGCCAGTTGGGGTTGGAACATTTTCCAAACACTTCCAGGTTTTTTTCTGCACTCCATTCCTCATGCCACAGCTTGTGTGCTGCGTTGAATCGCTCTCTGCGGGTGACGTAAACTATTTTTGACATATCAGTAAATTTTCAAGTTTTGCATAAGATAGTTGGAGACGTAATCAGACACCCCTTCCTCCAACGTATGAAAGGGATGCGGATATCCAGCTTCTATGAGTTTATTCATATTGGCTTCGGTGAAATATTGGTATTTGTCTCTGATGTCAATGGGGGTGTCGATGAAAGAAATGTTTTCTTCTTTGCCCATGGCTTTGAAGGTGTTTTTGGTTAAGTCCAAAAACGTTCGGGCCTTTCCACTGCCGAGGTTGTAGATTCCTGATTTCTTTCGGGTCTCCATCAACCAAACACATACGTTGGCCACATCTTTCACATAAACAAAGTCTCTCATTTGGCCACCATCGGTGTAGTTGGGGTTGTGGGAACGAAACAACTTCATCTCGCCATTGTTCAGGATTTGATTGTAGCTGTGCCAAACAACAGAGGCCATGCGGCCTTTGTGGTATTCATTGGGGCCGTATACATTGAAGAATTTTAAACCCGCCCAAAAAAATGGAGTTGTCTTTTGTTGCAACGCCCAGATATCAAAGTTGTTCTTGGAATCGCCATAGGGATTCAAAGGTTTGAGCTGCGGGATGATGTTGTGGTCATCGTTGTAACCCAAACTTCCATCACCATAGGTAGCTGCTGA
>JBDKGG010000012.1:0-4887 GCA_039798325.1 Bacteroidota bacterium | reverse complement strand
CACTGATAAATTCACTGCTTAATCCTCCATTTTTGGTATCCGCATCTATCGTGATCCAGTAATCGGCTTTGTTTTTTGAAGTTACTGCAAATCCTTTTTGGGCAAGAAAACCCTGAACGGTGCTCATGAGAATGGTTTGGTTGTTCAGGTCACCAAAATTCTTTTCAATGGACTCCACGTAAAAAGTAGGTTTGACGATGTGAAGGGGGATAATCAAAGGATTGATTTCTCCTCCTTTTAAAAGATTGCGACAAATCTTTTGATCCAAATCGGCGGGGATGAGGGACTCCGTGTCAAAAGTGAATTCTAATTTGGGCAATTTGGCTTCAAAAGGAACATTGATGACATCTACCATTACCAATCCTTGGCCATTGGTGGTTACTTTTTTTGGTTTGGTATATTTGTCCGTGGGGTAGTGATAGGTAAAAGGTGCCCCAATGGCCGGACTTCCGCTCGCTCCAGTTACTTTCAAAGGAACGGTCTGATGGTAATGATTTTGAGACGTCAACATGATGGCGGATTCATCGCAAGAGGATTCTATTTCCTGTAGAATTTTTTGGATGTCCGAATAGATTTGTTGATCCAACAACAAGTTGTCTCCATTGGGGGTGGTGAAATTGTTTTGTTCGTTCCAATAAGGTTTCAACGTGAATAGCGCATGCAATAATAAATCTACCGCCGTGTTGATTTGATTTCTCTTCTGCGGTTCTAGGCTTCGTTCATATAATGCGTATGCATTTTGGAGCACCTCGTTTTTTTTTCTTGCCTGCTGCTCTTGGTAGGCCATCTTGCTGATTCTAAGATAGACCCAGTATTCATCTTCATTCTCATATATTCCAGCAGTCTCGTAGTTTTCAAATACAATATCGGTTGTGGTATTGATGGAAGACGAGAAGTCCTCACTGAAGACCTTGTTGGTCTCCATGGTATTCAAGAATGATTGTCCAGTGATTCGGACACTTACGGTAGAAGCCATATTATTCAAGGCGTTCTTGGTTGCGATGGAGGCGTAATCTATGGGATTGTTTTTTTTGTTGGCAACAGCAACACCAATGTAGTGAGCGGAGCTGATGGGGTGTTGCATTACCCAGTCAGGAGGTGGTGTTTTTTTAGAGGGAGTCAATGCCGTTTCCTTGCCCACACCGCAGGACAAACACAAAATTGTAATCAAAGACCAAATCCAAAAAAGTTGTTTTCTCAACATCATTTATCGCTTATTGAACCAATTCTAACATGAGGGATTTGACTTGTTCGGCCATTTCATTCGATATAGCACGGTACAAATCTGAATTCATTTCATCCACTGATTTTAACTCTCTGCGGGCATTGAACAAACCCCTAAAAGCTTGGACCTTCTCAGAAGCTGTTTCTACGCGCCCAGCTTCACCGGGATAAAGGGTGTTTCTGTCTAAATCAGCTTTTGCGTAATACACTTCATCTTCTAATTTTTTGGTGATCATGTTGGTTTTTAGCAGCTCCCCTGTTTTAAGGGAAATCAATTTAACTTGAGCATCCATAGAACAATAGCTTTTGCCATAATAACTACTGTAATCAACTGGTTTGTATTTGGTCACAACAACTTCCTGGCCATTGCTGACTTGTCTTTCATTATATGCCTGATAGGCAGTTCGGGTTTCTCTATTCACATTCCCTCTTTTTTCATCGTAGTTTAAGACAGTCCCAGTAAGAATTACCTGTGCACCAACTATTTTTCCGACCTCTACGGCAGTTGCATCGTCAACGACGCCGCTCAGTTGAAGTTTTTGCTCTTGCAAAATGGCCATCATGTTCTCACGATCCACCACCCTTAGGAAAGGATCTTTGATATTGGTCAATGCTGACAAGGTGTAGGCTGACATGCTTACCTCGGCATTCTGCGTTCTCGTTCCATTACTAAAAGGGAGCAATGCAACGGTGATGGTCCCTTTTTCTAAAGACTGATTTTTAAGTTCTAAAGCATTTTTATAACTGCTTTTTTTCGCCAGTACTTTGTTTAAGGATTCATAAGCTGAGCGATAACGACCAGCTTCTAACATCGATTTTCCATCTTTGTAAAGTGGCTCTAAATAGGCCACATCTCCCAAATCTTTGGCGTCTTTGAAATTGGGGTCAAATTTGGTGAGCTCCTTAAAGGTTACTTCGGCGTCTCTGTATTCTTCTTTTTCCAAATGCGATGTGCCTTTCTCGTACAATTCAGCAACATATTGCGATTTGACCGCGTCGAAGTCATCCAAGTAAATTTGGCTCACTTCCAAGTTAACGCCAACATTGTTGATTCTCTTCCGATACTCATCCGCTTCTAGGTAAGCATAAACACCTTCTTTGGCGGTTCCCATTGCTTTTTTACGGCCAAATTCAGCCATCTTTTGATTCAAGACAGTTTGACCGGTTCTTTTCATTCCAATCTGCGCATCAATGTATGATCTTTTGCGCATCAAGGCTGCATAGTAGCTGTTGGAAGCTTCAGTGGTCAAACCAGAAGCTTCTTGTTTGGTCCCCAACTTCGTATAGTATTTGGGGCCTTTACAAGCAACCAATGAGAGGGCGACAAAAAGAAAAAGAAGGATGCGCATAAATAAGTTACTTGGTGATGTTTTGATTCAATTCATCAATTGAACTTTCAAATTGAAAAGCATCATTGATGATGAAATAATTCTGTGGATCCACACAACGCTTGTGTGCATATGATGCATAGGTCACACGGTCCTCATCAAAATCAAATAATTCTGTAATTTCTTTGATTTGTTGAGCGGTTAAACAATTGGTCTGCGTGATTTGCTTGGCAGTGGTCATTTTGGAGTCTGAAAAACTCTTGGATGAGATGCTCGATTTTGCTTGGGCAAAACTCGCGCTATTCATGGCGATTCCACAATTTCCTTGAGCAGCGGGTTGGGCTTGTGGCTGAGCTTGCGGTTTTGGAGCTGGACGGGTATTGCCCCCATCCCAATTGCCGCTGGTGGTTGTCGTAGTGGTCGTCGTGGTTGTCGTATGGCTCTCCTCTACCTCCATGCCATCTGTTGGGATGGTCATGTTGATGCCCATGTTCATGCCATCGACATTCATGTTGATGCCCACAGTTTCTGACTTGGCTTTGGGTTTGCCGTTGGTTGTTGTGGTAACGGTTGTGGTTGTTTTTTGTGTGGTTCCGGCATTTACTTGGGTATTGGCGCCGTTTTCATTGACATTCATGTTGATGTTCAAGTTTTGATTGGGAGTTGGCTCAGCCACAGGTGCGGGTTCCACTGCTACTTCGTCTTGACCACCTTCGTGATAAACAACTGTTTCACTGTCCAATTTGTATTGCGCATCCACAGGTCTTTCTGAGAAGTAACGCAGTACGTAACCATTCTTGGCCAACTTTACGCGGTAAGTCACCTCAATGCCGTATTTCACGGCGAAATTGTTATTGGTAAAGTCGGGAAGCGAAGAATCCACAAAGTCAACGCGGGCTTGGTAGAATTCTGAGGTCAGTCCTCTAAGTTTGATGTTGGTTTTAGGATCTTCATTCATCAGTTCACCATTCAGGTAAAGATGAAATTTCTCTCCGTTTTCAGCGTAAACGATGGCGTCTGCTGTTAAAGATTGTGCCCAAAGCACGGGTGACGTGATCACCATTAATGCGCATAAAATATGTTTCATAACAACTTTGTTAGGTGGTAAATTTAATTCATTTTTGCCCAAGATAAATTCCGTGCCAATTTTTCTCATTATTTTTAGTAATGTTGTGGCCACGGAATGGAAAAATAAAAGCATGAAAAGAAGGATATTGGTTTTGGGAGCGGGTAGGAGCAGCACGCATTTGATCGAATATTTGATCCAAAAACAAGCAGCTTGGAACATTGATCTGCGAGTTGGCGATGCGGCTTTGTCGTTGGTCCAAGAAAAAGTTGGCCACGCGAAAGATGTTGAGGCTTTTCAGTTGGATGCCAATGACCACAATCAGCTGGTATCAGAAGTTTCCAATTGCACCTTGGTCATTTCTATGTTGCCTGCTTTCATGCATGTAACGGTTGCCAAGATTTGTTTGGATTTGGGCAAACATTTGATCACCCCGAGTTATGTGTCTCCAGAAATGAAACAACTGCACGATGAGGCTTTGTCCAAGGGATTGTATTTCTTGAATGAAATGGGAGTAGATCCTGGAATCGATCACATGTCGGCCATGCGCATCATTGAAAATCTCAAGTCGCGTGGATGCAAAATCTCTGCTTTTTATAGTCTAACCGGGGGGCTTATTGCACCGGCATCCGACAACAATCCTTGGAACTATAAGGTGACTTGGAATCCAAGGAACATTGTCATGGCCGGTTCAGGATCACCAGCGCATTTTAGACAAGAAGGAAAAGACAAGTTGATTCCTTACCATCGTTTGTTTTCTGAAAAATTGGAAATTGAAATTCCACAATACGGTTCTTTTGAAGGCTATGCCAATCGGGATTCCATGTCATACGAAGAACTGTATGGATTGCATGGGGTGGAAACATTGTATCGGGGCACATTAAGAAGAAAGGGATTTTGCGATGCCTGGAATGCACTGATTCAAATGGGAATGACGGATGATACTAGGATATTGAATTGGGAAGGGAAAACCATGTCTGATTTTACACAGATTTTTTTGCCTCAAAATTCAAAAGAGTATTTGTCTTCCATTACAACACCAGAAACATTGTTTAAATTGCAATGGTTGGGATTATGGGATGTTACTCCGGTACCGATAGAAAAGGGAAGTCCTGCTCAAGTCATTCAAGCATTGGTGGAAGAGCGCTGGGCTTTGGATCCTGTGGATTGTGATATGATTGCCATGTGCCACATTTTTGAGTTTGAGGAAAATGGAAAGAGAAAGCAATTGAAATCATTCATGGTGCATGAAGGAGCTGATGCCAAGTA
>JBDKGG010000011.1:0-3519 GCA_039798325.1 Bacteroidota bacterium | reverse complement strand
TGTCAGCATATCGAAGAGCCAGGTTGCGCAGTGCGAAAGGCGGTTGAGGCAGGTGAGTTGGCTCCTTCTCGTTACCAAAATTATCGCTCGATGTTAGAGGATGACAAGGGCAAGAGTCCATATAGATGAGTACTTATCGTTTTCCATATTGGGAGCTAGAGCATTTGATCATTATCACAATGACTGTTGTCCTTCCTTTGGTTTCCGTGCTTTGGGCAAGACGCGCAAGCGATGCTCAGAAAGTGCTTTTGGGTAAGGCTCTGGGATTGATGTTAGTTGCCAATTGGTTGAGCTACCAGATTTACCGAATTCAATCTGGTTTTTGGAGTGTTCAATTTGACTTGCCCTTGGAGCTTTGCAATTGGGCTGTCTTTTTCACAGCGATTGCCTTGTGGACCCAAAGATTGTGGATGGCCGAACTTGCCTATTTCTGGGTGATGTCGGGTAGTATACATGGTGTAATTACACCGGATATTCATGAGCCCTTTCCGCATTTCACCTATGTCACTTTTATGATTGGCCATTCAGGTTTGGTGTGGAGCGCCATTTATTTGGTTGGAGGTCTTAAAGTACAACCCCAACCTGGGGCAATCAAGCGGGCATTTTGGGCATCGCAGGTATATTTTATTTTGGCCATTCTCGTCAATGCTTTGTTAGGAAGTAACTACGGCTATCTTCGAGAGAAACCTGCTGGGGGATCCTTTTTGGATTTGCTGCATGAATGGCCCTATTATTTGTTTGAGTTGGAGTTGATAGGTGTAGTGTCCTATACCTTGGTATATCTACCTTTTTGGTGGATGCGAAAGCAGGCGAAATAGATTTTATCTTTGTTGCAATGAGTAGTGCTAATGCAGTGGCTGAAACGCCATTGATGAAACAATATAATGCCATCAAGGCACAATATCCTGACGCGGTTTTGCTATTTCGCGTAGGGGACTTTTACGAGACTTTTGGTCAAGATGCGGTTCGTGCTGCCCAAGTATTGGGTATTGTTTTAACCAAAAGAAAAAATGGTGCCGCTGCCTATGTTGATTTGGCTGGATTTCCGCACCATTCACTGGATTCATATTTGCCCAAGCTGGTCAAGGCGGGATTGCGCGTGGCCATTTGCGACCAGTTGGAAGATCCCAAAATGGTCAAGGGTATTGTGAAGCGCGGTGTAACGGAATTGGTTACGCCGGGAGTTTCCTACAACGAAAAGACCATTGACATAAAAGACCACCATTTTTTGGCGGCCATTGCCGAAGGAAAAAAAGAATGGGGTATTGCATTCGTAGACATCTCTACTGGTTTGTTTGAATTGGCGCAGGGTTCTTTGGATGTGGTGAAAAAGTTACTGCATGTATACCAACCCAAGGAGGTGTTGTTCCAAAAACACCGCGATGAACATTTCAAGTCTCATTTTGGTGATGGCTTTGCGATTTTTAGAATGGATGATTGGGCTTTCACTCCTGATTTTGGACGTGATCAGTTGAATCAACATTTTAAAACCCAGAATCTAAAGGGCTTTGGTGTGGACGAAATGGACATGTCATTGGCAGCAGCAGGAGCCATTTTTCAATATTTGAAGGACACCCAGCATGATAAATTGTCCCACATCCAAAAGATTGGAAAATTGGACATGGGCCAATTGGTGGGTATGGATGCCTTTACTGTGCGCAATTTGGAATTGCTATATACTCCGCACGGCAATGGAAAGGCCTTGGTTGATATTTTGGACAACACCCAGAATCCGATGGGTGCCCGTTTGTTGAGAAGATGGTTGAGAACGCCGTTGAGGGATTTAAATAAAATTCAATCTCGTTTAAATCAGGTTCGAACTTGGAAATCCAATCCAGATCAATTGGAATGGATACGCCAAGAGTTGAGCGAGCTAGGCGATTGGGAGCGCATTGCAGCTCGTGTTGCTGTTCAAAAAATAACGCCACGAGAATTGGTTCAGCTTTCTCGTTCGTTGTCTCAAGTGTCAAATTGGAAAGCGGCATCGGCTGAAGTTCAGGCCTTGCACCATAGTCTGCATGATTTATCCGATCTCAGTTTGATGTTGGGGAAAATGCTTCATGAAGAAGCGCCACATGCCATTGGAAAAGGCTATACCATAGCCAATGGTGTTGATGCTGATTTGGATGAATTGAGAGGGTTGCAAACGTCCGGTAAGGACAAATTGCGAGAAATAGAAGAAAGGGAAATTGAAAGAACGGGAATTACATCACTTAAAATTGCCTTCAACAATGTTTTCGGATACTATTTGGAAGTAAGGAATACCCACAAGGATAAGGTACCTACTGATTGGATTCGCAAACAAACATTGACGCAAGCGGAGCGTTACATCACAGAAGAGCTGAAGGATTACGAAACAAAAATTTTGGGCGCGGAAGAGAAAATTTATGCCATTGAACAGCGGTTGTTTCAGCAGTTGCTCAATGATGTAATGCCATTTCTCCCCGCCATTCAATTCAATGCACAACGCATTGCGGAAGTAGATGTATTGACTTGCTTTGCTTTCAATGCGCAAGCTTTTCATTATGCCGAACCAGAAATTTCTGAAAGTGATGTGTTGGAAATCAAGCAAGGGAGACACCCAGTCATAGAGCGTTTGTTGCCGACAGGAGAGAGTTACATCGCCAATGATTTGGTATTGAATGCTGATCACCAACAAATCATGATGATTACAGGTCCCAACATGAGTGGTAAGTCTGCACTGTTGAGACAAACGGCATTGATAGTATTGATGGCACAAATGGGAAGTTTTGTTCCTGCCGCTAGTGCCAAAATTGGTATTGTAGATAAAATATTTACGCGTGTGGGCGCTTCAGATAATTTGTCTGGTGGTGAGTCGACGTTTATGGTCGAGATGAATGAAACTGCAAGTATTTTGAACCAGATGACGGGGCGCAGTTTGATTTTGATGGATGAAATTGGAAGAGGAACCAGTACCTATGATGGAATCAGTATCGCGTGGGCGATTGCAGAATATCTGCACGAGCACCCGAGCCACCATCCCAAAACACTTTTTGCAACACATTACCATGAGTTGAATGAGATGACTCATCGATTCACGCGTATTCGTAATTTCAATGTTGCAGTGAAAGAAGACAAAGGGCAAGTTCTGTTTTTACGCAAGTTGGTAGAGGGAGGAAGCAATCACAGTTTTGGTATTCATGTTGCCCAATTGGCGGGGATGCCTGCAGGGGTTACCAAACGGGCCACTCAGTTGCTCAAGGAATTGGAGGCATTGCGCGGCGATCACACTGCAACCAAAGAGGTATTGGCTCAAACGCCTCAATTGGCCATTTTTGAAATGGAAGATCCGCAATGGAACAAAATCAAGCAAGAAGTAATGTCATTGGACGTAAACAATATGACCCCCTTGGAAGCGTTAAACTTTATAGCCAATTTGAAAAAAGAGGCGCAAAAATAATTGCATCATGAAAGTTAAATGGATTTTTTTATTCTTCGCAATTTGTGCTATAGGACAAGTAAGTGCGCAGAAAAAAGGAGTAAACACTGAAGAGCAAA
>JBDKGG010000010.1:0-14240 GCA_039798325.1 Bacteroidota bacterium | reverse complement strand
CCCGATAGCTATCGGGACTGCGCAAACATCCCACTTATCCCTGCGGGCAGGAAGCAGATTACGTCTCCAGAACTGGCAGAATTTCAGAATGAAAAGGAGAAACAGAATGAAAATGAATTTTCACTTGTCCCTTCATCACCTCATCACTTTGTCCCCTTCCCTAATCCCTTATGCAACGCACGCTACAGCCGTAGTGCTTAAAGTTGCTGTAACGGCCTACAAGGGAACTGGAGTAGGACAGTCCGCGGTACCAAGCGTAGTAAGAATCGTCCTCTGTACTACTCCACCAGTAACCGTTGTTGCCAATGCCGTAGTACGTTCCATAGCCGTAGCGGTAACCGCCAGGGAGGGCGTTAAATCCAGAGCTATTGGTAGCACCTGTGTTGGGAGAATTCCAATTGGTGGTTGCTTTTAAGACTCCACCTTCATTGGTTCCTCTAAATCCTCCTGTCTCTTGATCTGCAACTGACATTCCCAAACTACTTTCCAAATACATCCATTCGCAATCCGTGGGAACGTGCCATCCTGTTGGACAAAGACCCCTTGAATCCACCGTCGTGTACCAGTTGTACAACTTGCCATAGATGACATCATTTGCGGGATCGTTGTTATAAATAGCATAAGCACCAGCTGTAGTATTTTGCCATGTTGTATTATCCAATCCGGTTGGAATAGGATCTCCATTGCGGTATTGGTCCGTGGCCAAATTATCCGCAAACCAACACTGCCCGCCTATCTCGACCAAGTCATAAGTACGACCGTCATAAGTCAAAGAAGTCTGTACTCCGCAACCGTTAACGCTAATGTTTTGGGTAGAGCAGGTGGCGTTACCCGGCAAGAATTGCGCTCCAGTGCCACTGCTACTCGTAGAAGTCCCTGCACATTGGCAATTGGCATTGATCACATCATTGGCGGTATTGGCATTGCCATCGTTGCAAGTGGTACCTTGGATCAAACATGAGCCATTGTCCTCTGTGGCAGCGGCGTTGTAGTTACACGCTTGTGCATTGGTGCAACCCAATACAGGCGCTGGATAATTGGCCGCGCTAATACCGGGGACTATTACACTCGAGGTTCCAATCGTTAAAGTATCTCCAGTCGCACTCGCTCTCACTCCCACTCCGTTTGCATACAACGCATAAGGAACACTCAACATTTGCTGCGTTCCCAAATCCGTTGTGCCCATCATCACATGCAAAAACTTAGCGCCACTCCCCCAATTGATATTGGCAAAGTTGCCTTGTGAGACAACACCATTTCCCACCACACAAGAAACCAACCCTTGTGCGTTGCTGGTCAAAACATGGCTTTCTTGGTACACAACCATGCCCGTTGCCGTGGCATCATGAATCATAAAGGTTAAACTCACCGCACTACTGGCCATTACACTTCCATCTGCATTGCGCATCACGGCTTGGTAAGGGATACCCTGTGGGGCTTGCGCAAAAAGGAATGAGGTGATTAAGAGATAAAGGGATAGGGTAAAAAACGTTTTCATGTTTTTCTAATTTTAGGCTAATATAAGAAAGGAGAGTGAAAAACATAAAGAGAGCGGGAATGGTGAAGAAATCCGTCACACCGCGGAAGTGAGGGTCAGAAAAATTTCGATTGGGCAGCAGCATGCATTTCGTAGGGGCGAATTGATATTCGCCCTAACCCTACATGAAAAATCTCCAACTCCAATTCAACGTTTTTAAAAATGAAACAAATACCAAGCAGGATGGGAAATTCCCTAAACTGCTTCGGCACGACTTGATTTTTTGGCTACTTTTTGATCAAGCAAAAAGTAGTATAATAAGACTACAAATTAAAACAATTGTATCGCTCCGCTGGAGCTCTTACTCAGGCCTCTGACTACAATGCTATTAACATACCGATCCTCCGGAGCTGGCAAAATTGAGTGGTTGAAAATGAATTTTTACTTATCCCTTCATCTCCTCATCCCTTCATCACCTTTTATGCGCATAATTTATAGGTTGTCCACACAGTTGGAGCTTCCGAATTTTGCCGAATGGAAAATAACATTGTAATCAATTCCAAATCCCCTCAAATTTTTTGCCTTAGGGGAATGAATGTCATATTGGACGCTGATTTAGCCAAACTATATGGGGTAAGCACAACCCGCATGAACGAATAAGTAAAAAGAAACAAAAAAAGATTTCCTGATCGATTTTGCTTTCAAATGACCAATGACGAACTCAAAAATTGGATATCGCAAAATGCGACATCCAAATCCCAACGAATGAGTATTAGAAAATGTCCTTGGGTATTCACAGAATATGGTGTAGCAATGGTTTCCTCAGTCTTAAATTCAACCTTAGCCATTGAAGTAAGCATACAAATCATCCAATCCTTCATCGAATTTAAAAGAGCCGATTTTGCCGGCGAAATTTTAGTTGCACGAGTAGCCAATATGGAGCGAATCGTTCACAATCACAGTGATCAAATCTTGGAATTGTATTCGCTTATTGAGGGTAGAAATTTCCCAAAGTCAGGCATATTCTTCAACGACCAAGTTTTCGATGCCTATGTCTTCAGAAGTGAAATCATTTCCTCAGCCAAAAAATCCATTGTACTAATAGACAACTACATTGACGAAACCACCTTACTTCAATTGTCCAAAAGAAATCCAAAAGTGAAATGCACCATTTACACTGAAAAAATAACTCCTCAACTAAAACTGGACTTAGAAAAGCACAATGCACAACATCCACCCATTCAAATCACGTCACTAAAAAACGTGCACGATCGATTTCTTATTCTAGACAATCAATCTCTCTATCATCTCGGCGCATCACTGAAGGACTTGGGCAAACGTTGGTTTGCGTTTTCCAGAATGGATGATATGATAGAAGATGTTTTGAAGCGACTACCTCGACACTCCATTTAGATTTCAAATTACAATCAAAAAACAGTGTCGCTCCGCTGGAGCTTTAATCTGAACGCTCTTGCCAAGGCTACTATGATGACAATCCTCCGGAGCTCGATTCATCATTAAAGCTAAACCAACCATTCAGAAAAGATACATCCGTCGCACCGCGGAAGTGAGGGTCAGAAAAATTTCGATTGGGCAGCAGCATGCATTTCGTAGGGGCGAATTGATATTCGCCCTAACCCTACATGAAAAATCTCCAATTCCAATTCAACGTTTTTAAAAATGAAACAAATACCCAGCAGGAGGGGAAATTCCAGAAACGGCTTCGGTGCGACTTGATGTTTTAGCTACTTTTTTCATCAAGCAGATAATTGCATGATAAGACAACAATCTCTCCTCCTACTTTTTCGTAGAAAAAGAAAGGAGGGCTGGCCAGACAGCGCTTGCGCTCGTCTGGACGGGGTGGTGTATTCCCTGCAAAATGAAATAAAAAATCCTGAAATGGGTTTTCACTTCGATGGCATAAAACCACCCCGTCACTTCGTGCCACCCCTCCTATCCACTCCGTGGCAGGAGGGGAGATTACGCCACCAGAACTAGCAGAATTTCAGAATGAAAAGGAGAAACAGAATGAAAATGAATATTAACTTGTCACCTCATTCCCTCATCTCCTCATCTCCTCATCTCCTTATTTCGTCACACATACCAACTCAATCTTCTTGGATGGTTTAACGACCAAAGGAACTTTTTCCAGAACAGTATCCGCCTCTTCCAATCCCCATGCATCAATGTCACTCAAGCCCTGCTCCTTCAACCACTCGTATCCCGAGGTAACAAAATTTTCTTTCACACTCAAATCATTGTCCGCAGACAAATACTTTTCCAACACCACAAACTTCACATCCAAATTGGAGTTGTAATCTTGATAGGGCTCAGGCTTCTTAGAAATGTCATAGGTGTTTCGCTTGACCATGTCATCCAAAATGCACTTGAAGAAATTGTTCACCTTGGCAGGTACACGGAATCCCAAACGAATATTGACTTTGATAATTAAATCATTCTCTACCTCATCCACTTCATACTCCTTGGTGTAGGGTTCGTTGGTGCGATCCACATGCACAAACCAATACACATCGGCTCGCTTGGGTGTCTTGGACAAAATACTGTCGATGATTTTATTCTCAATTTGATGTCGATGATTGGCCTTGGTCAAGAAAACCAAGTGTGTAGCATACTTGGGAATTCTTGTATCAGAAGACAACTGCTTCAATACGCCCACATGATTGTCCAAATCCGCAAATTGAAGAAACGAATTACTCAACTGGCGGTAGGTATAGGTAATCCACATGACGTGTAAAATCACGATGTAGATAATCAACATCATCCATGCTTCTTTCAATTTTAAGATATTGGCAAAGAAGAAAGAGAACTCCACCGCAAAGAATACACCTACTGTAATGAAGACCAACCACTTGGGCCAACGGCGCTTGTAGATCAAATAAAAACTCAGCAACAAAGTAGTCATCAGCATGGCCACAGTGATGAAAAATCCATAGGCTGCCTCCATGTGCTTGGACTCGCGGAAGTACAACATGACGCCCATGCATCCGCCCCACAACAACCAGTTTACGCTAGGGATATACAATTGTCCTTTCAGTTCGGTGGGAAATTTCACTCCCACCCTCGGCCAAAAGTTCAAGTTCATCGCCTCACTCACCAAGGTAAAAGAGCCTGAGATTAAAGCCTGGCTGGCGATGATGGCTGCCATGGTGGCAATGACAATTCCTGGCAACAAAAACCAATCGGGCATGATGGCGTAAAAAGGATTGACATCATTCAAACTTTGTTGTTGCATGATCCAAGCAGCTTGACCCATATAATTCAAGACCAAAGCCACTTTCACAAAAATCCAACTCACGCGAATGTTCTCCCGACCACAATGTCCCAAATCACTATACAAAGCCTCAGCACCGGTGGTGCACAAAAACACAGCTCCCAATAACCAAAATCCCTTGGGATATTCTGTCAATAATGCAATCGCAAACTTGGGATTGATGGCATTCAAAACCTCAGGATGAGAGATCACTTGAGATAATCCAAGAATGGCCAGCATACTGAACCACACCAACATGATGGGACCAAAAGTTGCTCCCACCAATTTGGTTCCATACCGTTGAATCACAAAAATCAAAGTCAAAATAACCAAGACAATCGGCAACACCGGAATAGAATCATTGTACACAGAAACCCCTTCTACAGCGGAGGCCACGGAAATAGGAGGAGTAATGATGCCATCGCACAATAGGGTTGCTGCACCAATCATGGCGGGCCAAAAAAGCCATTTTCCTTTTCTCTTCACCAATGAGAAAAGTGAGAAGATTCCACCTTCACCATTGTTGTCTGCGCGCAAGGTCAGAAATATATACTTGAAAGTAGTCTGGATGGTCAACGTCCAAAAAATACACGAGACTCCGCCATAAACCAGGACTTCAGTGATGGGACGATCTTGAATGATGGATCTTAAAACATACAGAGGAGAAGTTCCAATGTCTCCAAAGATGATTCCGAGGGTAACCAACACGCCGGCGGCGCTTAGTTTATGAGTATTTGAGGCCATGGTTAAATTGTGCGACAAATGTAGCAGGACTTGCCTTTTTTTATTCACTGCTCAGAAAAAAAATGCTGATCTCAGGTTATTAACCATGTCATATTCAAATTAATCGCTCTGAAACCTTTGAAAACAAATGCAAGTCTTATATTTGATAGACCTTATACTGAGTATGCCGCGCATCATCATCACAATACTACTATTGGTGTTCATGTTCAAGACAGACACCTCAATCGCCCAAGTGCTGGGCTCTCCTGTATTTTCCGAAACATTTGAAAATGGTGTACCAACGGATTGGATCAACGACGGGGCATCACCTCTGGCACGATGGGAATACCGCGGTCCCAACACTTCACCTAGCAACACCGTTTGCTCTAGAGGTTCATGCGGAGCAGGAACGCTTCCACCCAACTCCCAAACACTAGCCAATGGATTCATGATTTTTGATTCCAATTATTGGGACGACAACGACACACAATGCGGCGGCCTTGGCACAGGGCAGGATCCTGCCCCACACAATGCATGGCTAACTACCCGCAGCATTGATTTGTCAGGAATTTCAAATATTTACATTACCTACCAACAACAATTGCGCAGCTACAGCACCACGATCAAAGTACTGGTTTCCAACAACGGAGGAAGCACTTGGAACGAAGTTACCGCTTTGACCCAAACCGGTATCATCAACTCTCCCAATGTTCAATGGAAAACAGCCAATATTTCAACATGGGCCGCCAACCAATCCAATGTAAAAATCAAATTTCAATTCCAAGGAACCTACTACCATTGGGCCATTGATGATATTCATCTTTATGTACCCAGCTTCAACAACCTAGAAATAAGCAAAACTCAATTCACCAATTACAATGAGGTCAATGCTCCCTTTGACAATTTGATGTATGATCACTATCCCACATTCATGCCCCCATCTGTATTGCCCAACGCCAACATTACCAACCTAGGAACCAATACCCAAAACAATGTTGTTTTAAATACCAAAATCAACAATATTACATCCGGAACCACCATCTATAATCAATCCACCAATCCCGCTAATCTGCTCAGCGGTCAAAGCATTGGGGTCAATACTTCTTCAACAAGCATCCCTTCGACAGTGGCCGATTACGAGGTGACCTTTGATGTAACCCAAACAGAAGTGGATGAAAATCCCGTCAATAATAAAGATACCCTGGACTTTTCTGTTCATCCCTTCCGATTGTCTTTTGATGAAGGGGTCACAGACAATATTTACAATGCCAATTCCATTTATCCCAATTCCACTACTTCGCAAATTGGAACACTATTTCCTATTCCAGCCAATACCACAAAAAGCATCCATTCCATTGAGGTAGCCATCGGAGCTGGAACCCTTCCAGGCACTGTCATTCAGGGCTATCTATATGTTCCAACCATGGATTCCATTTTGGCCACCACCGAAACCTATACCGTCAACTTGGCGGACATCAACCAAATAGGAGACAGTAAATTCATTACCCTTCCGCTCATCAATACGCTTCCCATCAATTCAGCAACATTGGATTACCCCAGTATCCTATTGGACACCATCACCAACGAAACCATGGTCAATCCATACAATGGCATCATCGCCGCTATGGTACGCAATGTGAATTTGGGATCGCCATTGTATATCGGTCGAAGTGGTAAAGCTCCCGAAGGAACCACTTTTCTTCACTATCCTGACGAAAATGATTTGTATTTTCTTCTCCGCATTCCAATGGTTCGATTAAAAATTTTCAATACCAATACCACCTCTGGATGCACTGACCCTCTGGCCATGAATTACGATCCTGCCGCCGTTCATGATGATGAATCTTGTGACTATCCGGGTTGTACGCAAGAACAATATGACAACTATGACCCCGAGGCCAATTGGGACGATGGAACTTGTGGTTATGAAGGTTGCATGGATCCCATTGCAGACAATTATAACCCCAATGCCACCATCATGGTTCCCTGCCAATACATCGGATGCCTGGACCCCAACGCAGACAATTTTGATCCAACCGCTACTACGGATGATGGATCTTGCCAATACAGCGGTTGCATGGACGTCACTGCCGACAACTTTGATTCGTTGGCCACAATCGATGATGGTAGCTGCATCTATGTGGGATGCACCAACCCCATTGCTTCCAACTTTGATCCAAATGCCAATCAAGACAATGGGTCTTGTATCATCTATGGATGCACCAATGTGAATGCCGATAATTACAATGCAGTAGCCAATACGGATGATGGCACTTGTATTATAAGCGGATGCACTAATCCCAATGCCGACAATTTCAACCCTGAAGCCAATTTGGATGATGCTTCATGTTACATCATGGGATGCATGGACCCTTTGGCATTCAATTTTAATAACCAAGCCACCATAGACAACGGTAGTTGCTTATACCAAGGCTGTACGGACCCTCTGGCCAGTAACTTTGACCCCAACGCAGACATCAATGATGGTTCTTGCATTTATCCTGGCTGCACCGATCCCAACGCCGACAACTATGATGCCGCAGCCAATCAAGACGATGGCTCATGTTATTACATGGGATGCATGGATCCCAATGCGGATAACTTCGATGCGCAAGCAACCATTGATGATAATTCTTGCTTGTACTATGGTTGCACGGACCCTACTGCTTTGAACTTTGATGCATCAGCCAATTTCAATGATGGTTCATGTGTGTTTCTAACGGCAAATTTATTTTCTGCTGACCTTGAAGGATGCGCTCCTTTTACCATCAATGTCGTCAATCAAACATTGGCATTCCCTGAAAGTGTTTGTGAATTCATTATTTCTACCGGTGACACGATTACAGGTTGTGTTCCCAACTTTGATTACACTTTTAATTTACCAGGAACCTATTCCATCACTTACAACTATTATTACGATGGTTTCCTTACTTCTTACACTTTGGAAAACATTCAAGTGAACCCATTGCCTAACACACCGGTATTGTCTTACAACACAACCAACGGTGTAGTAACAACAACAGGATATGCCCAAGGTTTAAGCATTCATTGGTTCGTGAATGGCAATTCCGTCAATTACAGCACCACCAATCCCAATTTCAACAACCAAAACAACAACACGTTTTACAACGGCATCTTCCATACCACAATCACCAGCAATAGCACCGGATGCACTTCCACTTCAGAGCCCTTACTGGTTGTGCAACCCAGGTTCAGCATTGCGGACAACACCACTTGCTTGGACGAATCTGTTTCCATTCAGTTATTCCCCATCAATCTGCCCAACACTACATGCTCAGTAGATTGGGGCGACAACAGCCCAGGCGAAGCCATCTCTTCAATCGCCAATCATTTCTACTTGAATACCGGAACTTTTGACGTTACGGTATCCTGCCTCAACAATGGCACAACTGGTTATTACACATTGCCTATAGAAATCTTAGCTGTTCCCAATACCCCTGTTGTTTCATACAACAACGGACTATTGTCTGTGGACAACGTGACTCCCGGGGAAATCATGCAATGGCAAATCGAGAACATCAACATTCCCAATTCCAACACCACCAGCTTCCAAACATTCATCAATGGGAATTATCAAAATGGCACCTACAATGTTCTGGCAACAAACACGCTAGGTTGCAATACACTTTCTGACGACTTCTATGTCATTCAACCTTTGTTCTCCATTGATCAATCTGAGGGTTGCACCTTCGAAGAGATTTCTTTCACCAACGTTACCAATCTTTACCAAAGTACTTATTGCCAATGGAGCTGGGGAGATGGTTATACCGCAAGCGATTTCTACAACACGCACACTTACAGCACATCGGAAAATTACACCGTGATATTGACTTGCAATTATGCCAATACCAGCATGAGCTACAGCCAAAACATTGACATCCATCCAACCCCTGCATCACCTACGTTATCTTACATACTTCCCACCGCTCAGGTCACCAATTTCAATGTGTCCAACAATTACTCGTGGTCATTGAATGGCAGCAACATTCCCAATAGCAATAACCAATATCAAAACATATACAATGGTACCAACTACAATTCTGGTTGGTACCAAGTTCAAGCAACCAACGAATTCAATTGCCAAGCCACGAGCAATCCCCTATATATCCTGCAACCCGTGTTCGCGTTTGATAGCGGCCAAAGCTGTTCCGGCCAAGCTTTCCAATTAAACAATCAGTCCGATTTAAGCGATTTAACTTGTCAGATCTATTGGGGTGATGGAACATCCGAATTGTTCACGCAAAATCCGCTATCACACACCTACAATTCAGTTGGAGATTTCACCGCGGCAGTGAACTGTTACAATGCATTTGGTCAAGGTTACTATACTTTACCTTACTCCGTTTTTCCAACACCGGCTCTTCCGGCCATCGAATACAACGCACCCAATGTACAATGCATCAACTGCACCAGTAATACTTCACTAGATTGGTTTGAGGGCAGTACCTTATTATCAGAAACATCCACCCAACTCAATATTGTCACCAATGACATCACCAACAATGGTCCTTATTCTGTGACTGTGACCAATAGCTTTGGTTGCCAAAATCATTCAGACACACTTTGGGTAATTGTCCCTCATTTCGCACTCAGCAACCAAAGCGGCTGCCAAGGAGTCGAAATCACCGCAACGCAGCTCACAGAAGGAATGGACTGGCTCACATGCAGCATCAATTGGGGAGATGGCTTTTCTGAATCTTTCAATACCAATAGCTTAAATCACACCTACCTCAATGCTTACAATGGAAGCATCATGGTGTCGTGCAATTACAACAATGAGATGGGCATGAGTACCCAAAACATTCAAATCTTTGCCAACCCCAATCCCAACTTATCGGAGACCAATAACATCATTGAATGTTTAGACTGCGAAAATGGTTGGACCATTCATTGGACCATTGACAGTATCGCGCGACCCAACTTTGACAACATCCCTGTGGTATCAGCCGACTTGGGACAGTGGTACTACATCCAAGTTATAGATAACAATGGTTGCTCAGGTGTCGATTCCATCCAAACCGATTACATCGCGCCCCACGTAGATGAACAAATTTTAGGATTTGATTTGTACCCATCTCCAGCCAATGAAAAACTTTATTGGCTCGGATCATTTAATGCCGATCAAATTGACATCTATGATAGCAATGGAAATTGGATTTGGGGAAAGGAAAAACCAAATGTGAATGAAGTGCTAAATGTTTCCCTGTACAACACAGGTTTATATACATTTGTAGCACGTGCTGGTCAACAAACAAAAACGGCACGGTTCATGATAACGCACTAACGATTAAAAAAAAACAATATGAAAAAAGTAGTTTATTTCTTCGCTTTCTTCGCTTTAGCGACCCTTTCACAAGAAGCTTTTGCACAACCTGGCAAAGCCAAAATCACCACAGTAGGCGGACCAATGCTTACTCCAGACAAAACAGAACACAACTTCGGAACCATTAAAAAGGCTTCTGATGGCAATTGTGTTTTCACCATTTACAACACTGGAGATCAACAATTGGAAATCACCAATTGCCAAGGTTCTTGCGGTTGCACTACTCCTCAATGTGACAAGACACCTATCGCTCCAGGGGGATTTACCGAAATCAAAGTTCATTATGACACCATGCGCATCGGACCATTCACCAAAACAGTAACCGTAATGTGGAATGGAACAGATACCAAATCTACAGTATTGACCATCAAAGGAGAAGTCATCGAGTAAGGATGTTAATGGGGCGTTAATACATTGAAAAAGGTTCCAAACGCTTCGGATATTTGAAAACAAGCTTAAAAATAAATACCATGAAAAAATTATTATTCACGCTAGCCGCAGTAGCCATTTCAGGATGGATGTTTGCACAAACCCCTGTGGTAACTGGACCTGCTATTCAAGTGGACAAGGATGTACACAACTACGGTAACGTTCCGTTCGGTGGAAATGGAACTTGCGAGTTCAAAGTAACCAATACGGGAACAGAGCCATTGATTTTGTCAAAATGTAAAGGAAGTTGTGGATGTACCGTTCCCACTTGTGAGCCCAATCCCATTGCTCCTGGAGCAACAACCAACATTACAGTAAAGTATGACACCAAGCGTCCTGGACCAATCGACAAGTCTGTTTCTATTTACTCCAACGCGGTGAACGAGCCAGTAATGGTGGTGCGCATCAAAGGAACAGTTGAGCCAGATCCTAACGCGCCAGCGCCAAGCGGAATGCCTGTGAAAGATCAAGGTGGCGCTCCTAAGAACTAAGATTTTACATCTTCATAATGAAAAAGGTCATCCAATGGATGGCCTTTTTTATTGGTATAAGCTGCAAAATAATACCGTTATAAAATGAATCATGATGATGACCGACAACATCGAACCTCTTTGGGTCCTTTGCTTTATATAGCATAAACTTCAAGGAGTCAGATTACTGAAATAAAAAAGGGTTCAACTCATTAAAAGCCGGACTCATTCATCATCATATTCTATCAGTAAAAGTCCAGTATCAAAAAAAATTCAAAACAACTTAACGCGAAGAACCCAGAGGATGCGCAAAGTTCGCAGAGAGTTGGATTCAATATGGTGGTATTATTTTGAATGATCTCTTTGCTTGAATACACTGATATTCATTTAGCTCGGATACAAAAGTTTGAATAAACGGATTACACAAGTTTGTAAAGAGTTCGATCATGAATGATTACTGAATGATAATAACAACAAAGATCATCCGATGGGCGGCCTTTTTAATTTACAATTCATATCACTCATGGTATACTCTCGATCACTATCACAAAGGCCTCAAAGAAAAATAACCTTGTAAGAACACCCGGCATATAATCAGAGATTTCAACTTCATACTCCTTATTGATTGTATGATTCAACAACCTGGGCCAATGAAACACTTTGTCCGAAAATATCATCCAATGATTTGATTTCTATCTTGGTCTCTGATTTACCGGCATCGAACACACCCATCATTTTCTTGTTTCCATTGAAGTAAAATCTACAAATGGGTTTGCGATTGTTGTCATCCAAAATAACGGAGAAATAAGATTGAGCATCTCTGTAAACTATTCGAGAAGCATCAAGAGTTGAACGCAATATCGACTTCACAATAAAATATGCTTCCATCTCTTCTACCGTTGTTTCAATCTTTCGCTCATCATTATTTTGTGACTGCTCAGCGGCAGGTGAATTCTCTTCCAAAACAACATCGTTCTCTTTGTTCAAAGCAGTTTTCAGTCGATCTGTAATCCATTCATTGACGGTTTGAGAACAAGACTTGCGGACATACTCTTGAAACTGCTGCATGACTTTCTCTGTCGCTCTCCCTGGATAAACTTGATTGACAAAAAACTTTACAAATACATCAGAAGGCGTTTTGAATTCTTGAGATAAAATATTCTTAATCTCTTTGATGTACTTCAACTCACTCGCAGTATTTAAAATCTCCTCAATCTTAAAATAATCACGATGAAACTTTTTTAACTCTTCAATTTGAACATCATTGATCTCGGCTATATCGAACTCAAAAAATGGTTTCTCATCCATTTTATTGGCCTCAACCAAATCAGAATAGAACTTATACTTTACTCCATTTGTCAATACACCAAACTTAGCCTTTGATACATGGAAATAGCGCAATAATTGACCATCATGCAAATCCAAGTTCTGCGCCCAGTGTTTGCATTCTACCAGAATGACTGGCTGTCCATCACGAAAAATGGCATAATCTATCTTCTCGCCTTTCTTGGTCCCGATATCTGAAACAAACTCCGGAACCACCTCCAATGGGTTAAATACGTCGTATCCCAAAGCTTGAATAAATGGCATAATAAAGGCGTTTTTGGTGGCCTCTTCTGTTAGAATATTCTCCTTTAACTTGAGAACCCGATCTCCTATCTGTCTCACTACATCTTTAAAATCCATGTTTCTTGTTGTATTATAATCCTACTACAAAAGAAATTCAATAAACCCGGAGCTAGGATTCCCAATGTTTGTAATTTATTCTCTGTAAGAATAGATTATGCCCAAGCTTTTCATAGATTTGAAGGACAATCAGAAACGGAGTATTATGGAACATAGCACGGTGCACATTGGTCACAAAGTGAAAAAACTAAGAGAACTAAAAAACTTCACACAAAACCACATGGCTCAAGAATTGGGCATTACACAAAGTGCATACTCTAAAATGGAGATGGGAGAATCAGAAATCACATTCCACAAATTGGAACGCATTTCAGAAATATTAGGCATCTCACTGGAAGACATTGCCAGTTTCAATGAGCAAATGATTTTTAATGTCATGCATAACCAGACCGGAAATGGTTTTGTCGTCAATAAAGGAATTTCCGAACAGGAAAGAAAACTATACGAAGACCAAATCAGATTGCTCCAAGAACAAAATGACTATCTCAAAAGGATGCTGGAAAAAGTTCTTGAAAAATAAAACAGTCTAAAAACATAACCCAACAAAAAAGCCACCTCACGGTGGCTTTTTCAATCTGATTCACTTGTATTATTCTACAACAACACGTTGTGTGATTTTCTTTCCATTGGAAATCATTTCTACAAAGTACAATCCACGGTTCAACTCATTGTTGAAAGCAAACTGACGTGCATTAACAGCAGTGTTTTGGAAAACAACCTGTCCCATTGCGTTGTAAACACGGATAGAAGAAATGTTCTTGTTGTGCTTTACAACAAACTGTCCGTTGCTGGGGTTAGGATAAACGGTAAAGGAATTGCTCTCTTTTTCGCTTACACCAA
>JBDKGG010000009.1:0-6181 GCA_039798325.1 Bacteroidota bacterium | reverse complement strand
CCCCCACCGCGAACATAGAATCCGGTGTTGCCTTCTCCGGCACTTTGCACACCAGGAAGCAAGGCGATGGTTTTCAAAATATCGACCTCTCCAAAAACCACGGGCAGTTTTTTGATTTGATCCACAGGGAGCTCAATTCTTCCCATGTCCGTGCTTTCCGTGTTTCGATTGCGGTCTGCCTGGATCACCAAATCACGACTTTTGTATTCCTCTAAGTTAAAAGGAAGAACCATGTTATTGTTTAAATCAATGGATTGAATGATATCCTGAAAGCCAACAAAGCTTACCTTGAGGGTGTATTGACCTTTTGGCGCAGTAATGCTGTAATATCCGAAGTTATTGGTGGTGGCCCCATAAGGGGTTCCTGCCAAGAAAACCACCGCGCCAATCATGGTTTCTCCTGTTCTGGACTCTCTTACTTCTCCGCTGATCGTAAATTTCTCTTGTGACAATGAAACCAAAGGCAAACCAGCGAGTAGTCCCATTAAAAAGAATTGCTGTAAAAATTTCATTGTGTGCAAAAGTAGTAGGTTATTTTTGCTACCGATGAAAAAACAAGGGGTGTCTAAATTTGTTTTACAGATTTTGTGTTTTGTGGGCTTGTCCTTGAGTGCATCATCGCAGAAGGTGCTTGAGGCGTCATTGATCAAGCATCCGCCCAAATTGGATGGGATACTTGAGCCCGAAGTATGGGGCAATGCATCCAAGGCCTCAAATTTTGTCGAACAATTGCCTGTTCCGGGAGGAACTGTTAGGCAAGAGAGTGAGGTAAAGGTAGTTTACACCCATGAAGCCTTGTACATCGGATTTTTTTGTTACGATAACGCTCCTGATAGTATTTTAAAACAACTTTCCGGTAGGGATGGAGACGGAAACAGTGATTGGTGCGCCATTACCATCAATTGTTATCAAGATGGCATCAATGGATTTTCTTTTGCTGTTTCTCCATGGGGGGAACAGTGGGATGGCCGAGTGACCGCTGGAGCCGGTGATTCTGATGTCAGTTGGAATGCGGTCTGGGATTGTAAGGTCCATATCAATCAAACTGGATGGTGCGCAGAATTTAAGATTCCTTTTGCGGCTTTGCGTTTTCCTGAGAAAGCGGTGCAGGAATGGGACATCAATTTTGCCCGAGAAATCAGAAGGCACCGCGAAGTATCCCAATGGAATCCGGTGCATCCCAATGGGCCTGGTGAATTGGCTCAAATGGGAAAATTGAAGGGCATCGAGGACATTAAAACCCCCAAACGTTTCTTTTTGTTTCCCTATTTAAGCAGTTATTACAACTACGCAGAGGGCAATCCGTCCAGCTTTTCCTACAACGGAGGAATGGATGTGAAAATGGGATTGAGTGATGCCTTTACGCTGGACGCAACATTGATCCCTGATTTTGGACAGACCATCAGCGATCAATTGATTTTGAACCTAACTCCCTACGAAGTGCAGTTTCAAGACAATCGACCATTTTTTATGGAGGGTACGGAATTGTTTAATAAGTCGGGAGTTTTTTACTCGCGTCGAATCGGTGGAACCCCTGTTGGTGCTTACGGTTTGTACCAGCAGCTTCAGCCAGGAGAGTCGGTGGTGAGTAACCCAATGCAAAGTCAATTGTTGAACAGTACTAAGATTTCTGGAAGAACCAAGGGCAATACCGGCATTGGAATAATGAATGGTGTTACTTCCGCTACCTACGCCACAGTTGTTGGTGTAGATGGATCCAAAAGAGAGGTGGAAACACAGCCCTTGTCCAACTACAATGTTTTGGTGATGGATCAGAACTTGAAGAACAATTCCTATTTTACATTGACCAATACCAATGTTACCCGTGCAGGTTCTATTTATGATGCCAATGTATCGGTGTATAATTTTGAAATAAAAGACAAAAGGAATGATTGGTCAGTTTCGTCTTGGGGTGCTCATTCATTGAGAAAAGGAGCGCAGTATTTCTCTTCTAAAATGCTCAATCAAAAAGGTTTTTCACATGGTGCTGCATTGACCAGGTTGAGGGGGAATTTGACCGGATCCGCCGGATATTACATGGAAAGCGATGGATACAATCCCAATGATTTGGGCTATTTGCAAGCCAACAATTCATGGGGTCAGTATATCAATTTGGTTTATCGGTTGTTCAAGCCATTTGGGCCATTCAATAAGATGTGGAGTGAGCTCAATGTTGCACGAGAAAGCCTCTATGCCCCTCGCGCTTTTTCGAGTTTGAATCTGGATTGGGAATTGGGTTTGAATACTAAGAAATTCACCACTTACAACCTTTCGGTGCACGCAGAGCCTGTTCGGGCATATAATTATTTTGAGCCCAGAATTTGGGGTTTGAAATTTCATGATTTTGCCCATGTCGATGTGGGTGGATGGGTGTCTACGGACTACCGAAAACAGTTGGCAGTGGACATAGGCGGTAAATATGGGGTGTATCAAAACAATGACGGAAGGTCCATTCAGAATTTTAGAATCTCGCCCCGGTACCGAATCAACGACCATTGGATGTTGATTTACGTGTATAGTCTTCAACAGCATTTTGGCGACATTGGGTTTGCAACATTTCACGACTTGAAAGACCAGACTCCCGTGTTTGGTCAACGCGATGCCATCTCACACACCAATGTTTTGACCGCTACCTATGCCGTCAATCCACTCATGTCTTTCAACTGCAGGGTTCGACACTATTGGGGGTACTCCAGATACCATCAGTTTTATGAGTTAGATGCCAATGGGGATTTAATGTCAACCGACTATCAAGGTTGGAATGATGGCCAGGTTTCATCAAGAGCCAATCGTAATTTTAATTCCTTTACGGTAGATTTCTTTTACAAATGGAATTTTACGCCGGGTAGTGAATTGAACTTCGCTTGGAAGTGGAGCCAGATAGATGAAATATCCGATATCCCCAGTGATTTGTTGTCTGATTTTAAAACCACCGCTGAAATTCCCATCAGCGGAAGTGTAAGTTTCCGATTGGTTTATTTTCTGGATTACCGAATATTAACCAAGAATAGAGGGGAGGCCATCTCAAAATTTATGTAGACAAGCAACCCTTTTTGTCCAAAAAGCGTTGTATATTTTGATAGGTCTTGAAAAAGTAGAAGATGAAAGATCCAATGGAGGACATTATTCGGGGTTGTTGTGCAAGAGAGCGCTGGGCACAGGAGCGCTTGTACAAGCAATATTCGGGTTTGCTCTATGCCATTTGTTTGCGTTACGCCAAGAACAAAATGGATGCGCAAGATGTCTTACAGGAGGTTTTTGTCAAGATATACAACCACATTCATACCTATCATTTTGATGGAAGTTTTGAAGGTTGGTTGAGAAGAATTGCGGTGAATACCTCGATTACTTTTTACCGAAAAGCCATCAAGAAGCATGTGGAAAAAGACATTGATGAAGGAGTTTTTGAAGTGGCCAATGCCAACGAAGATTGGAGTCAAGAATTTTCAATGGAAGAAATGACCAAGTGCATTCAACAGCTTCCCCATGGCTACAAGACGATTTTTAATTTGTATGTGATAGAGGGGTATAAACACAAAGAGATTGCAGAGATGTTGTCCATCGATATCAATACATCCAAATCACAATTGTCACG
This sequence comes from Bacteroidota bacterium, assembly GCA_039798325.1. GTDB lineage: Bacteria > Bacteroidota > Bacteroidia > Flavobacteriales_D > Sanyastnellaceae > CAMCTV01. The sequence goes on along the minus strand of JBDKGG010000009.1, from coordinate 2,586 downwards.
TGCCAAGGTGCACATTCAAAATGAGTTACACAAGATGAATAAAATAATGAGCGTATGAGCGAAAGAGAATGGAATCATCCCGTATTTGAGCAAATGAGAAATGCTGAGGTCAATGCACCAGAGCACATCATGCATGCCGCCATCAAGAAGAGCAATCGCAGAGGTTTCTTCTTTTTTGATTGGCGTACTTTGAATGTATGGTATTTGGCCTTTGGATTGGGAATGGTCTTGACCTATTGGTCATGGAAATCCCAAGCTGATCAAAGTCCCAACGTTGCTGCCAATGCTTCGCAGCAGGAACAAATGGTGATAAAGCGCAAGGCAACAAAGGTTTCACCCGCTGTCTTGGCTCATCCTGCGGCCAAACAAAATGAACAAACCGAGGTGTTGGCGGGTAAGCGTCAGCATTGTTCTTTACCCTTGGACCATCAAGCACAATCCGCTGAGTCAATCTCAGACGCCCAAGTAATGCCCCCCTCTTCGACACAAATGCAGAACACAACATCAGATGTTCAGCAAGCATCTTTTGCGGCTGCCGACTCTGTGAAGGTTCAATCTAATCCGGTTGTTTCCTTCACCCAGGAAAAGAAGGCTTCAGAACAAAAGCGCAAGGGGCGTTCGCTCAAAGTTAAATTGGGAGATTCAGCAAAACCTTAGTGTTTTGAGAACCATCTTCTTCGTCATCGGCATGCTCATTTTTTCAAATGAGCTTTTGTCTTTTATGACCATAGGGGATACTTTGATTTTGGATGGCCAAGTCATTTATTTGGATCAAGATACTTTGAATGAAACAGAACGAAATCAATTTAATTTTGATTCAGATTATCGCCGCGTTCGAAAGAGAGGGATTTGGGGTTTGGAAGGAAACATAGGGAGCTTTACCATGTTGACAGTTCCATTTGAAGGTCAAGCAGGACAAACTTCGCTTTACAGCATGAGTCCTGATTTTCAAAAGAGGGCATGGGGGCTTGGCTTCAGTGCAAATGGCTATTACCATCTGCACGATCATTTCGCTTTGCGCTCAGGGATAGAAGTGCAACAAATTCATTGGCAATCCTTGTACTTGGAGGACATTCAAACTTGGAATGAAAAAGACATCTATGATGCTTCTTTTAATTCCAATGGATTGCAAGCTTATTACCGAGTGCTGGTAGATCCGGGATTGGGATTGTATGAATTGGATACACTGACGCTGAATCCCCAACAACAGACCAATTCGCTCAATGTAATTTCTGTCCCTGTAATGGCGGCATTTCATTTAAGTTCGGCCAAAAAGCGCAACCAAAATCCCAACATGCTGATGCTTGAAATGGGAGCGGTGTGTCATTTGCGTAAAATGAAGGTTCAAGCCTTTACCGCCATGTCTGAATCTCATGAATTGATCAATGTATCCAAGTTGTCCTTGGATAAGGAACAACAGTGGACCATGCGTTCGGCTGTGACATGGAAGAGATTGCTGAATAAGAAAGGCATGAATGCTTTTTTTTGGGTGACCCGCATGCAATTAGATTGGCCTGCTGGTTTATGGAATCAGTCCGGTTGGTATGGAAAGTGGCCATCATCATATTTAACATTTGGAATGCTCTGGGAGCATGGTAAATCATTACATTCGCTTAACAATTAAGCCTACGTCCATGAAAGCCATTTCGGTTACAGGTTGTTTCATTCTCATGGTGTCCATCAGTTTTGGACAGGTGTTTCAATGTGGTTTTGAAAATTATTTGTCGCTGCCTCATGGTTTAGGAGAGTGGTACAGAATCAGCAATGTTGCTAATCCATCCTCTGATGGCGCTGCCTCTCCCGATTATTTTCATATGCTTGGCGGAGTGGCTTGTGATTTACCAGAGACCCCCTTTGCTTTGGTCCAGCCCAAAGAAGGCCAAGCCGTCATGGGCATTGAGGTTACAGGTCTGAATGAGGCCGTTCAAAGGGAATATTTGACCATCCGATTGGATCAGCCCGTGCAGGCTGGTAAGAATTATGAACTTCACCTCAATTGGTCCAACGGAAAGATTACTCCGATTTCCAACTCGGGATTGGCGGTGAATGGCATGGGTATTCTGTTATCTGATCAGATGCCCTTTCAGCCAGGTACCTATCCCATCAACGCAGAGCCTCAGTTCACCTTCAGTCGACCTGTTTTTTCTGAAACATGGGTCGAAGCGAAAATCCAATTTAGAGCGGAATCGACCGCGCAATTTGTAACCATTGGTCTTTTTGGAACAGTGAGCGGTCGCACGCTGAAAACAGCCACCAAAGCGGGACAAAAGGTGGCTTATTATTTTTTCGATGATTTCAGAATCGATCCTCTTCCAGATTCATTGGATTTAATTGAACCCAAGATTTTTGATGGCATGATCAATCCCATTGAAGCTGTTGGAAAGGACGAAGTTTTCGTCCCCAATTCCTTTTCACCCAATGAAGACGGACTCAATGATGTATTCTTGTTGAATCCCTACGAAATAGAAGGTTGGAGCTTATCCATTTTTAACCGTTGGGGAAGTCCTGTTTTTCAAACCAAATCAGCAATGGAAGGTTGGGATGGTCGTTTCAATGGAAAGTATGTCGAGTCCGGTTCTTATTATT
>JBDKGG010000008.1:0-29730 GCA_039798325.1 Bacteroidota bacterium | reverse complement strand
CACTCCAAACCTACATAAAACCCAAGTAGTTTCGATCCAGAATGAGAATGAGAAGCGGAATGAAAATGAATACGTTCAATCCCACTGCCTCTTTTGTGCGTCATTTAAAATAATATTCATTCTCATTTTCATTCACATTCTCATTCTTAGAAATCGCAGCTCATGAATAAATGAGTATAATTTATGCGAACCAATCTATGGTTAGATTTTCTAATTTTCAGCTTTATAATTCCAAACTAACATGCTGATTGAAATAAACCCTGTAAAGTTTGATTTCCAAAAATTAGAAGTTTACATCAAGGCGCGTGACTTCCATATCTCTTGTAAGTCAATACTCAACAAAACCAAACATGAACGGTACGTAAAAGACCAATTGAGTAGAGCATCATATAGCATTGTTCTCAACATTGCGGAAGGTTCCGCAAAGCAAACAAAGCCAGACAGGAAAAATTTCTTCACTATAGCAAGAGGTTCAGTTTTTGAGTGCGTAGCCATTTTAGACATACTTCATCATGAAAACAATATCAATAAAGATGACTTTTTCAATTCCTTAAAATTAGCTGATGAAATTTCCCGAATATTGTTTACAATGATCAAAAATCTGAGTCAATAACGGAAGAAAGTTCAGAATGAGAATGAGTACTCTAGGAATTGAAAACAGGCAAGAGATTCTCCCTCACCCCAACAGTCCCTTCATCTTCTTCGCAATGAAATTCGTGGCAAAAGTTGGAGCCAAGCGATAAAGAAAATTCATGAACTTGGAATCGCTTCCCACGTATATGTGCAACTGATTGCGCTCGATTCCCTCTAAGATTAATTGAGCTGCTTTTCCTGCCTCTAAGGTCTTGTAGTCCTTTGGATCCATGTCTTTGGGCATGTCCATGTGCACACCAGAATTGGCCGTGATATTGGTATTGATGGCTCCTGGAAAAACAACTGACACATGAACATTCGTCTCACGCAATTCTGCATACAAACCTTCCGTCAATAATTTCACCGCCGCCTTGGATGCTCCATAAACACTTTGTCCTGGCACGGGTAAGAAACCTCCCATGCTCGAAACATTGACAATGTGCGCATCTGGACGATTCAACAACAAAGGCAAAAAGGCTTTGGTCAACGCTAACAATCCAAAGAAATTTACATCCATCACTTTGTGAATGGCTTCAAAACTCAAATCGTTTACCCGCACAAAGGGTTGAATAATTCCCGCATTGTTGATGATGGCATCCACATGACCATGTTCCAAGATCACCGCTTCAGGAAGCGCTGCAACGGCTGCAGTATCCGCTACATTCAATATGTGTGAGCTAACTTTAGAAGCTGATGAATGTACCATTGCTACTGTCTCATTGAGTGTCTTCTCATTGAAATCAACCGCTGCAACATGGGCGCCTTTTGCCATTAACTGCAACACCAATTCTCTACCCATGCCACTCCCGGCTCCGGTAACCACCACTACTTTATTTTCAAAATTCATCTTGTGGGTGAAGGTACAGACAATAGCCTCAAAGCTTAACCATGAATTTAACTTTGCTCTTACTCCAAAAGCAAAGCATACAGGTAATCCCAATCCACCTCATCTCCAAACTGATAACGGAACTTCAATTCGGCCTCTTTCTGAAATCCAAATTTCTCCAACAAACGATAAGAGGCTGGATTATCTATCGCTACAAATGCTTCGATTCGACGCAAGTTCATCTCAGTCTTTCCATATGCTAAAACTTGTCCCAAAGTCTCTGTCATCAAACCTTTCCGCTTATCACCTTCACTTTTGATCATATAAAAAATCTCAGCTCGTCGGTGCTGTTTGGCCCACGAATGAAAACCACACCAACCCAAAATTCGGTTGTCTTTTTTATCAACGAGTTGAAAAAACTGAATGGTCAAATTGTAGGTGCTGTATCCGCCTTGGTATCGTGATTTTTCTAACTCCAACTCTTCCACCGTTGAAATTCCAAGAACTGCTGAAATTTCAGCGTCATTGGCAGACCTGAATAGCTCATCATACGAATGCTGATTGAAACCGCGCAAAATCAGTCGCTCAGTTTCCAATGTTGTATTAAAGAGCACCATTATTTTTCAATGCTCGCCATGATTCTCAACGGAGCCCCACTGCCCTGTGAAATTTTCATCGGCATGGCCACCACATACAATCCCCTGCTGGGAAGGTCCATCGATAAATTCACGTTTTCGAATCCTGGGATATTTTCACCCAAGAAGATTTGATGAACTTGAAAATCGGTCGACTGTCCATAGTCCATACTGGGGGTATCAATTCCAAAACTTTTGATGCTCCTTTCCTTCACCACCCATTTGGCCAAGTCTGGAGAGATCCCAGGAAAATGCAATTGAGGAATGGCCTCCTGACCCAATAGTGCTGTGCCAAAATATTTCTCTCTATTGGGATAGAATTGAGCATATCCTGTCTTAAAAAGAACGATACTTCCTTCGGGGACACGCCCATTCTTCTTCTCCCAAAGCTTCCAATCATCAACGGAAATCAAATAATCCCGGTTCTGCAATGCTCGTTCAGACACATCGATCACCACGGCCTTGCCCACCAAATGATCCAACGGAATCTGATCCACCGATTGTCGTCCATCGGCAAAGTGAATGGGTGCGTCCAAATGGGTTCCTCCATGCTCAGGAGCGGAAATAGAATAGGACGAATAAAAATAACCCATGGGTTTGACATACCCTTTAAAATCCTTGTTGTGCGAAAATGTCAACTTATTGTTGGGCCAATACAAGGTGGTAGAATCAAAGGGATGTGTGAGGTCGATCCACTTCTGACCATAACTCCACAATTGAATCAAACAAACAAAAGAAAAAACAACGAAACCTTTCATAAACCAAAAGTAATCATCGTGGAATATGATTCCCTAACGTTTCAAACAAATAACTCATTTTGGTGCCTCTCAATCATTCGCAACATCAATTTACTATTCACTTGCACCGCTACAAGCTGGGCTTTGTTCGAAAAAGCCTTGTATTTGCGACTGTCATACCTTGAGGCATAAGCCATGGTCATAAAGTCCCAGGCAGATGAATAAACAACTGCATTCAACCAATTGCTGCGGTAGGAGCGAATATCGTTTTCGCTAATCCACTGAAACAGCAATGCCGCATATTGCAAAACGGGTTGAAATTCATAGTCCTCAACATCGCTTTTGATGGCATTCAACAGTTCATCCTTTAAACGAACATTGGCTTTCAATACATCTTCCGCCCGGATATACAAATAACACTTCACCAACCTGCCCAACCAAGCCAATCTTGCTGGGAAATAATCTACTTCCAGAATATAATCGATTCCCTTATCCAAAAGCCTAGAATATTGCTTTGAATTCAGCACACCCTGTGTGGTAAAATAATACAAATAATTAACGAATAACCTGGACATCAAGTGAGGATTCTCAACATGTTCTGATTTGACATTGGCTTTGAAATTGGACTTCCAATTTCGCTCACTGATTTTACCCCATTCTTCCCGTTCGAAATATTTATTGGAGGCAAACTCAACATAAAATACCTTTTCTAATACGGTCAAATCACGATGGTTGATAATCCTCTCCAGTGAATCAACAAAATACCCTTGGTTGTTGTCTTCATCAATAAAAAACTGATGATAGAGATAACTCGCCTTCTCATGCTTTTCAATTTCTTTGAGTAGTTTTAATCCTCGTTTTGTTCCTGATCGAAATTCCCTTGCCAAAACATGGAGCAAGCGAATATGCGGGTTGGACATGGGAACGAGCTGAACAAAAGAATCCAAAAAATCACGGGGCTTCAAGCGTTCAAAGGCCAGCATGGCCTCGGACTCAATCACGTTGTACTGCCAATTTTGATACTCTTTATTGGCTGCATTTTTTTCAAAATCAAAAACATCCCTAAAGCCCAAGTAGTAGGCAATGGTATTGATGTTGTGCAAATAGGGCTTGGTAGTGGAGGCGAAGAAACCAGCCAATCTAGAAAGGGTATGAGGCGAAATCTGCAGACCCGTAGCATTGATTACATCAGAAATTTTAATGGAATCTGAATGGGACTGCAATTTAATTTTTGTCTTTTGCTGCAACGCAGACAACAGAACTGGTATCGTGTCAATATCTAATGAGTAGCGTGGTTTGGGCATAAAACGGTTAAACTTTTATCTAAACCATAAAAATACATCTCTTAAAAAACGATTGCCCACTTTTTTTCTTACAATAATAAAATTTTATACAACTATTCCGAATAGGCAACCGATTCAAATCCCACTTTCTGCAGCGGAAGACCCAACCGGCTGAAATTCCATGATCCTTCATTGAATAAAAGATGACCATTCACCCATGTCTGCAAAATGCGCGCATTCAATGTCCTTCCTTCCAATGGACTCCAACCGCACTTGTAAAGAATATTTTCATCTGTGATGGTCATTTTCTGATGCATGTCGACCAAAACCAAATCGGCGTAGTAACCTTCCCGAATAAAACCTCTGTCTTGTATCTGGTACAAAACGGCTGGATTGTGCGCCATCTTTTCCACCACCTTCTCTATGGTCAACTTTCCTTGGTGAACAAAATCCAGTAGAACGGGCAAGGCATGCTGAATCATTGGAGCCCCCGACAGCGATTGTGTATAGGTTCCCAACTTCTCTTCCCAAGTATGGGGCGCATGATCTGTGGTGATGATATCAATGCGGTCATCCAATAAAGCCTCCCACAATTGGTCGCGGTCTTGGGCCGTCTTAATCGAAGGATTCCATTTGATCTTCCTCCCCAACATGGGATAATCTTCATCACAAAAAAGCAAATTCTGAACACAAACCTCAGCGGTAATTCTCTTTTGCTTTAGCGGAATTTGATTGTTAAGTAAAGTCATTTCCATTCCTGAGGTGACGTGCAGCAAGTGAAATCGTCCACCTGTCTTCTTTGCCAAATCAATACAACGCTTGGATGCATCATAACAAGCCGATGCGCTTCTGATCGCACCATGCAGTTCAAAAGGAATATCTTCTCCATACTGCAATTTGGTCTGTTCTATATTCTCTTCAATCATTCTTTCATCCTCACAATGCAAGGCAATAATGGTTTCCGGAAAATGAATAAAAAGCTGCTCCAAAGCCTCCGGAAATTGAGCCATCAGATTTCCTTTTCCAGAAAAATACAATCCATCATCGGTCAAGGCGAGCATCCCTTGAACATCTTCCACATTCAAATCATTGATATTGCTCTGATTGATTCCCAAGAGAAAAGCATAATTGATCAACGACTTTTCTTTTGCGATTCGATACTTATGCTTCCAATGATCCAATGTCACGGCATTGGGAATGGTATTGGGCATATCGATGAATGAAGTAACACCACCAGCAGCCGCTGCTTTTGATTCGGAATAAATATCACCCTTATGGGTTAATCCAGGATCCCGGAAATGGACTTGTGCATCAATTGCACCGGGCAATAAGTACTTCCCCGATGCATCAATCCAATGATCCGCATGACTGATTGCAATGTCAGATTCCATCCGCACAATGCGCTCATCTTCCATCAAAACATCTTTCTGAAAAGCCTCACCATCAGAAACAATAATTGAATTCTTTATCAGTGTTTTCATTTCTATTAAGGGTTACAAATTGAACAATACATCGGATCTTCAGTTGGTTTTCCATCAGGGTTTAATTCCTTACTTTCAAACCCGCATGAAATGCAAGTTGTTATTTTATACAACGGAGAAGACGTGGGTAATCCGCACTGACCACAAGGCAAACCAGGCTCGACACGTTGCTCCCCAAACCCATTCTTTTTGCACTCGGGACATGGTGTAACTGCCTTTTGCATCAATCCAATGGTCAACTCTTCAATGACCTTCATCCTTGTAGGGTTAAAATGTGCTCGCATATCTGTCTCAACTGTCAATTCAGAAAAAGGAATATTCATTCGATGAAAACTATCTCTTAGAATCTGAGCTTCATTGATTCCCTTCAAAATTTCTTGACTTCCATCATCTTTCTTGGAACGAAGGATCAGCGCATGAGATGGGAACTGCGCCCTTTCTGCAAACTGAAACAACTCGTCTTCGTTTGAAATTTTAGCATGATTAAAATTGGTGTCAATGGACCATTTTCTTTTGGAAATGACCAACTCATTTTTTTCATCCACCAACACCATCCACTCCTCATGCGCCGCCATCCATGGCAATGAGGGGTGGGGACCGAAAGAACCCTCTGTCGCGACACCCAAATCCAAACCGCTCAAACGCAAACCCAAACGGCACTTGGCGATGGCCGATGACATCGGATCTAGTTTTCGCTCTACTTCTCCGGAAAATGTTCCGAACTGATCGGTATCCAAGTCTGCGCTACAAACCACATCGCTGCTCCATTCCCTTTTGAAAATGGGAGCAATAACTTGATGTTTATTGTGCATGGAAGCCACCAGTAACTTTCGGCCTAGGAACAAGGTCGCATCGTCTATCATTTCCATAACTGCATTTTCATTTTGCTTCAATCTCTTGTCAACCCCATTGGATTATTGACTCAGAATAATAGAAAAATACAAGGGCATACCAATGGTCAAATTGACTGGAAAAGTGATGCCCAAGGCCATGGGAACATATAGGCCGGGATCGGCCTTTGGTGCCGCCAAGCGCATGGCTGCAGGAACAGCTATATAGGAAGCACTCGCCGCCAATACAGAGAAAATAAAACGATTACCCGGATCAGCAGTGATCCATTGACTCATCCAAGCCACTGTACATCCATTGAACAATGGCACAACTATACCAAACACCGTCATCCAACCGCCATATTGCTTAAATGCCGAAAAACGTCTAGAGGTCACCATGCCCATTTCCAAAAGAAACAAGGCAAGAAATCCTTTAAAAATATCCGTAGTAAATGGTTTAATGCCCTCAGCCTGTCTTTCGTCTGCCATGAAACCAATCAACAAACTTCCCAATATGAGTAGAACACTGCCATTGGTGAATGCATGCCGAATGACACCTCCCAAACGCAACTCACCCTTACTTTCACCTCCATAGTAGGTTAACAATACCACGCCAATAACAATTGCAGGAGATTCCATCAACGCCATAACGGCCACCATGTGACCACCGCTATCCATGTGATGAAAATCCAAGGTAGACATGGCTGCGACAAAAGTCACCGCGCTCACTGAGCCATAAGCCGCGGCCACTGCTGCTGCATTTTGAACATCCAACTTTAGCCGCAACAGGTAATAGGAATACAAGGGAATAATGGCTGATAGCAATAAACCGAACAACATGGAAATCATAATTTCCTGATTCAATGCTTCATGCGAAAGCTCTTGACCACCTTTAAAGCCAATGGCAAACAACAGATAGAGCGAGATAAATTTGCTGGATGAGGCCGGAATCTCCAAATCGCTTTTCAATAACACAGCGATGACACCGAGGAGAAAAAACATGATTGTAGGATTCGATAGATTATAAAGCATTTCATTCAGTCCCATGGTCTATGATTTTTTACTATTCATTTTATCGGATGCAAATTTGCAATCCGTTAAATCATTGTTTTTATTTATATTTACAATATCCAACATAAACATTCGTTATGCATTTTACATTACAACAATTGATCATTTTTCACGCCTTGGTTCAGACCAAAAGTGTTACCAAAACAGCCGATCAATTGCATTTGACTCAGCCTGCTGTATCCATTCAATTGAAAAACATGCAGAAGTTGTTTGACCAAAAAATATTCGAAACCATCGGAAAAAAAATCTACATCACGCCATTCGGAGAGGAAATCTATCAGCGCATAGACAACATGATTCAGGAGGCTGAGAACATCCAACAACTCACCAAAACCAATCATGGCATTTTACAAGGTCAACTTAAAATTGCTGTGGTCTCTACAGGAAAGTATGTCATGCCTTATTTCATCAGTGACTTTTTGCAATCGAATCCCCTGGTTGAACTGCACATGGACGTTTCCAACAAACAACAGGTATTAGAGCGGCTTAAAAAAAACGAAGTCGATTTTGCGCTGATCTCCATTCTTCCAGAAAAAATCAATTTAAAAAAAATTGACTTGATTGACAACAAACTCTATATGGTAGGAAAGAAAAAAAATAAAAATGAGAACATCGAAACCAACAAATCTTTAAACCAATGCACACCATTGATCTACCGAGAGGCCGGTTCTGGAACAAGACAAATCATGGAGAAATTCATTGAAAGGAAAAAGATAAAACCTGTCAAACCCATTGAATTAACCTCGAATGAAGCCATCAAGCAAGCCATACTTTCAGGAATGGGTTATTCCATCATGCCTCTCATTGGACTAAAAAATGAAATCCTCAATCAACAATTGGAAATTATAAAAATCCCAGGACTACCCATTAAAACCACTTGGCAATTGGTTTGGCTCGCTGAAAAAAAGAACAGCCATTTGGCGCAATCTTATCTCACTTACCTTAGAAAAAACAAAGAATCCATTTTATCAGAACACTTCCAGTGGTACGGGCAATCCGTTCATCACTAAACCACATGGATGCATCGTTTATGGCAGAGATTACTGCTCAAATCATAAACGTAAATCTCGGCATATAATGCATTGTTTTTGACCATCAATACGTCCACATTGAGATGCAAAGGATATTGAACCTCCTCAAAAAGGCTAAAGTCGACGATTTTGGTTTTGGCCTTGGGTGACAAATCAAAATCATTTCTCTTGATCACCTTTGCCTGAACGTGATCCAACACCGCTTTCAGATCAGGTAAAGCCACCTTAGCCGTTTGGCAAGCACAATCATCATCATTGCTTCTTACCGTAATCTCCGCAGTGAATTCATCCCACTCCTCGTTACAAATGTGTATAAAACTATCTTTTTTCTTCATGTTTAAGGCAAAAAGCCTTATGCAATGATGCGACTGAAACCCGATTTAAAACGATAACAAATGTTTACACCATTAAACTGTCCGCTTAATCCTGCTCAAATGAACAGGCGAAATTCCCAAGTATGAGGCAATCATGTGCTGAGGGACTCGGGATAGAATTCCAGGAAAAATATTCTCGATACCCTCGTATCGCTGTAAGGGTGTCAAAGAATACAAACTTTTGATTCTGTCATCATGAAAAGTAAAATAAATTTCAGCCAATAACCTACCCAACTTTTGACCTTCAATCAAATTTTCGTAGGCCCAATCAATCGAAGTACGCGGTAAAACGAATAATTCACAATCCTCTAAAGACTGAATAGAATAAGAAGCTGGCTGATTTCTGAGATAGCTGGCATAATCTGCGATAAACTGCCCTTCAACAGAAAAATGAATCGTATTCTCCACCCCATTTGAATCCTCTATGACAACACGAACAATTCCTTGATTAACAAAATACACTTCATTCGGAATCTGACCTGCCCTACTAATATACTCAGACTTCTTGAAATTCTTTTTTGACAATTGCAGAGAGAATTGATCCCATTCCTGAGATGATAAGTTGATCAAATTCTCTGACATCAATTTTAAGAGATCAAACATACCTTCAATATTATGGCTTAAAACTAGACATCCTTTCTGAGAACAGAAAATTAATTCATTGAATTCATCTGTTTCATCTTTGATCTAGATTATGGCGATAACCTCTCCTTTTATCTGACCCCAATCAAAACTTTGTCCTTTGCCTTTGCCCATCAGAGCCTTTCCCATTGGCGAGTATGGACCAATCACATAAACCGTGGTGTTCTCAAATTCAATCCTTCCCAAACCCGTTATCATGTAGAATAAACCACAAGTCGTTTCCACTAAACTACCCATCACCACAACTTGACCATTGCCTTGCTGATCTGGTTTCCATCTGCTCATCTCAGCAATGTGCCTTTTTGTCTCTTCCAGCTGACGACCCTGTTGCTCCATCTCCAAATGCACCATGGCACCCGCCGTTTCATGCTTATCCCCTGCTGTGCTCTTCCCCTCCTGCTGATTGCTTTCCAACAGCGATTCCCATGCCTGCAACATCGCTGCGTACCTATCATTCAACAGCGTTAACAACATCTCATACAACTCTTCTTTCTTCATTCTTTTTTTGTTTGCGCCATTTCCGGCTATCCGCTCCAATCTCCCGGTGGGAGGATTTCCGCTGCTATCCGGAGCGCTCGTCCATTTATTCCATGAGTGACCATTTTTGACAATATGCCTTAATCATATCTCTTGTAATTCTAAATGACAACATGATTTCATCTTCATTTCCAATCGCTTTAGCTGGATCGGGAAAATTATGATGATATCGCTTAGCCTGAGATGGAAAGTATGGGCAACGCTCTAATGCGTTATCGCAGACGGTCAGTATATAATCGAAAGGAATTCCCAAATACTCATCTGCAAGATTAGAAGTATGAGAAGAAATATCTATTCCATCCTCAGCCATTATAGCAATGGCTCTTGGATTCACCCCATGGGTTTCTACACCCGCACTGTAGACATTTGCCTTACCTCCAAGAAATTTCCTTAAGTATCCCTCTGCGATTTGACTGCGGCAACTGTTACCTGTGCACAAAACCAAGATATTGACTTTAGCCTCCATATATTCTCTTTTTGAAATACAAACTCAATTTTACCATTAAGATTAGCGCCGGCACCTCAACCAAAGGCCCTATAACACCAGCAAAAGCCTGACCTGAATTCAATCCAAAAACACCTATCGATACAGCAATGGCCAATTCAAAATTGTTACCTGATGCAGTAAATGAAACTGCGGCATTCTCAGCATAATTTGCTCCAGCCCATCTAGCAACAAAGAACATAAGCACAAACATCACAGCAAAAAAGATGACCAATGGAATGGCAATACGAAAAACATCCAAGGGCAATTGCACAATCATTTGCCCCTTCAACACAAACATGACAACAATAGTGAATAGCAGGGCAATCAAAGTCATTGGTGAAATTGCAGGAACAAATCGTGTATGAAACCACTGCGTACCTTTATTAGCAATAATCCACTTGCGACTAATCACCGCGGCTATAAATGGCACGCCCAAATACAAGCCAACCGTTTGAGCAATCTGCAGCATTGTGATTTCAACATGCACTCCTGGAATACCCAACATTGGCAATACAATCTCAAGGTAGAAATAAGCATAAAATGCAAAAAACAATACCTGCAGCAAACTATTGATACCAACCAAACCCGTTACCCACTCTTTGCTGCCATTCGCCAAATCATTCCAAACAATGACCATGGCGATACATGGTGCCAGACCAATAATAATCACCCCCGTCATGTATTCCGGATGATCCTTCAAAAAAGTAGTAGCCAATATAAACATTAACAATGGCCCTACCAACCAAGTAACGAAGAAAGAAGACAATAACAATTTTGGCTTGGCCATAACCTGCGGTATTCTTGAAAAATCAACCTTGGTCAACGGAGGATACATCATGATTATCAATCCAAATGCAAGCAAGACATTGGTGGTCCCCATGGACATGACATCTATCCATAGCGCTAACCTTGGAAAAAAATTGCCCAATGCCACGCCTATCAGCATGGCAAGAAAAATCCAAAGTGTCAAGAAGCGATCTAAAAACTTCAATCTTGGTTTCATCTTATCAGCGTTAACAACACTTGCTTCCTGGCTGGCAGGAACCCTTTGCTTTCAATTCACTAATGGTCACTTTTCTTTTTTGTTCAGGAATACCACACGCATCCTCTGCCAAACAGGCTGTCTGCTTAGATTGCAATACAAACTTTTCTCCGTTGTAATTTAAATCAAATACGCCAATCGTCTCTTGCTGATACTCCACTTGCACTTCAATGTCTTGAATACTATACAGGCCATCCGCAATGGCAATTATGCCCAAAAACTTTTGCGGAGTCAATCGATGATCCGTATCTCCAGCCACCCACAATTGAAAAGTGGCACTCCGCTCATTGCGCATCTTCCCACCGCAGTCCACATAATTCTTCAACACCAATCCCATTTCCGTTACATGAAAGTGATCAGGAACAAACGTTCCATCTTCCAATTGAAATTGCACTTGCTGCTTGACAGACAGGTGTTGTGCTAACTCTCTTACTTTCATCTCAACAACATTTAGATTTTAGTTTACTTTCTAGTTTTCCAAAATAATTCTTCAATTTACCCAAAGCCTTTTCATTCAGACAGTAGCAAATGGCTGTTCCCTCTACTGACCCTTGAATCACGCCGGCGTTTTTCAACTCTCTCAAGTGCTGAGAGACCGTAGCCTGCGCCAAAGGCAGGTGGTCGACAATACCCCCACAAATGCATGACTCTACTTTCAATAAATACTCAACAATGGCCACACGCGCTGGATGTGCCAGCGCTTTCAGCATCATGGCCATTTCATTTTGTTGATCAGAAAACTGATCCGATTTAGTTGCTCCCATTTCGCTCGATTTTGAATTCCCCATCCCCTCATCCCTTCATCTCTTTATTGCAATATTACGATAAACATTTTGAAAAAAAACTAATTTTTCGTGCGGTACTCCCCTGGAGTCAACCCTTCCATTTTCTTGAATAGTCTAGAAAAATAATTTGGATCTGAAAATCCCACTTCAAACGCAATTTCCTTCATGGGAAGTATACCCGACTGAATCAACACCTTGGCGCGTTCGATGCGTTCCTGCAAAATCAGCTGATTGGGCGTGGTTCCCAATTCATTGGTGAACATGCGGTAAAAAGACGACTTACTCATGTAAGCTATCTTACACAACTCTTCCATTCCAATTTCCTCAGTTAGATGATCTTTGATATAACGAACCACTGCCTGCATGCGCTCATTTCCATAACCTACCCAATTTTCCTGCTGCATCAACATTCGATTCTGATTGCGCATCAAAGCCAATAAAAGTTCTTTGATCTTTACATCAATCATCACCTCTTTAAAAGGATCATTGCTTTGAAAAACCTGTATAATCTGGTTACCCAGAATAGCAATTTCCTCACTATTATTCAAAAAGGAACAACGAAAAATATCCCATTGTAGGTTCAGCTCAATATCACGTTCACAACGTTCATTGATGAAATCAATTTGTTGTTTGAGATAACTTGGATCGACAACAAGTGCCGTGCATTGTGTGGGATGATTGGCTCTGGCTTCAGGAAAATCTATGATCATGTCATCGTTGGCCTGCACCAAAAATGTTTGTCCTGGAACGTAGTTCAATAAAGATTGATTCTGATGCAACACTTTTTTTCCGCGCAACATGGAGGTGATGGTGAATCCACTAAAATTCAACTTCACCTTCTCCGCCTGCTGGTGGGTTTCAAAAAGATTCATTTCACATTTGTCCAACGTAAAAGCCGTGCGGTGCTCTACCATCGTGGTGAGTCGTTTCTCCTCGGTCAATTGAACAGGTTGCAATCGGAACATATTCGAATATAAACCAGTGAATGGAGAAAAAAGAAGGCAAATATCAGTTTTGGGAATTTTGTGCTATCGATTGATTTTTTTGTCCTGCTGTGTTGAAAGATAAAAGATGTACTTGCCGGCATAAACCTAAAAAACAAATACTATGTCTACATTAGCTACAAGACCAACTTTCAAAGAAAAGTATGGCAACTACATCGGTGGTGAATTTGTTCCACCCGTAAGCGGAGAGTATTTTGAAAACACTTCGCCCGTCGATGGAAAGCGTATCACAATGTCTGCTCGATCTGGAAAAGAAGATGTTGAAAATGCCATTGACGCTGCTCAAAAAGCCTTTGTCACATGGAGCAAAACCGCGCCAACTTACCGAAGCAATATTCTCCTTCGCATTGCTCAAGTTATTGAAGACAATCTAGAATACTTGGCCACCGTAGAAACTTTGGACAACGGAAAGCCCATTCGTGAAACCCGTGCGGCTGATTTGCCATTGGTGGTAGACCACTTCAGATACTTTGCCGGCGTAATCCGCTCGGAAGAAGGAAGTATTTCAGAGCATGACGAAACTACCGTTAGCGTCAACTTGCACGAGCCCATTGGCATTGTCGGACAAATCATTCCTTGGAATTTTCCATTGCTCATGGCTGCTTGGAAAATTGCCCCAGCTCTTGCCGCAGGATGCACCGTCATTGTAAAACCAGCCGAGCAGACACCTACCTCTATCATTTGCTTGATGGAATTGATTGGTGACATTTTGCCCGCAGGAGTATTGAATATCGTTACAGGGTTTGGTCCAGAAGCCGGAAAGCCTTTGGCCACTTCACCCAGAATCAACAAAGTTGCCTTTACAGGAGAAACTACAACAGGACGATTGATCATGCAATACGCTTCTGAGAATTTGATTCCAGTCACCATGGAGCTAGGCGGAAAATCACCCAATATTTTCTTCCCTTCCGTTGCAGAAGCAGACGACGCATTTTTTGACAAGGCCATTGAAGGTGCTGTGATGTTTGCCTTGAACCAAGGCGAAGTTTGCACATGCCCATCGCGCATCTTGGTGCATGAAAGCATTTATGACAAATTCATGAAAAGAGTCATCGAACGCACCAACGCCATTATTGGAGGAAATCCATTGGACGGTCAAACCATGATAGGTGCACAAGCATCCAATGATCAATATGAGAAAATATTGTCCTACATCAAAATTGGAAAAGAAGAAGGAGCTGAAGTATTGTGCGGAGGTGAAGCGCAAAACTTCGGTGGCGATTTAAAAGATGGATTCTATATTCAACCCACCATCTTAAAAGGACACAATAAAATGCGTGTGTTCCAAGAAGAAATCTTTGGACCTGTTACCTGTGTCACAACGTTCAAAACCACTGAGGAGGCCATTGCCTTGGCCAATGATACATTGTATGGTTTGGGAGCGGGCGTTTGGACCAGAGACGCGCATGAATTGTATCAGGTACCACGAGCCATTCAAGCAGGTCGTGTTTGGGTAAACTGTTACCATGCTTATCCAGCCCATGCACCCTTTGGAGGATATAAAAAATCTGGATTTGGAAGAGAGACCCACAAAATGATGTTGGCTCATTATCGCCAAACCAAAAACATGCTCATCTCCTACAGCAAGGAAAAACTAGGATTCTTCTAATTTGATTGAACAACAAAAAACACCGAGAATCTCTCGGTGTTTTTTTATCTTTCTAACATGAGTATTGAACGCATCAATGCCACTGCTCAAGCAATGGCCTGCATGGACCTTCTAAAAACCAAGCATGGTGACCTCATTTTTCACCAAAGTGGAGGTTGCTGTGATGGCAGCGCGCCCATGTGTTTTCCGGCCAACGAATTCATCATTGGATACAACGATATTTGTTTAGGGATGGTAAATGGCATCCCATTTTGGATGAGCCAAGATCAATTTGAATATTGGCAACATTCCCAATTGACCATTGACCTGGTACCTGGAAGAGGAGCAAGTTTTTCATTAGAAATACCATTGGGAAAGAGATTCATTATTCAATCCCGATTATTCACCCCTGAAGAGTGGATGCAATTAAAACCAACAACCAAAAGAATGGATTAATATCTTAGAACCATGAAGCGCATCAGTACAATGGCCGAATATCAAATGGCCCACCAAAAAAGCATACAAGACCCGCAAGCATTTTGGGGTGAGATAGCGGAAACTTTTGAATGGAAAAAGAAATGGGAAAATGTCATTTCGGGAAGCTTCTCAGAAGCGCGCATTCAATGGTTCTCTGGCGGACAATTGAACATCACGGAAAACGCACTCGATCGCCATTTAAAAGACAAAGGTGAGCAATTGGCTTTGATATGGGAAGCCAATGACCCTGCTACTCCATCAAGATCATTTACCTATTCAGCCCTGCATCATGAAGTTTGCATCGCAGCCGCCATGCTGAAAAAATTGGGTGTAAAAAAAGGGGATCGTGTTTGCATCTATATGGGCATGGTTCCAGAACTGACCATCTCCGTATTGGCGTGCGCCAGAATTGGCGCCATTCATTCCGTCATCTTTGGGGGATTCAGTGCCAAAAGCATTTCAGACCGCATTCAAGATGCACAAGCCCAATGGGTCATCACCATGGATGCCGCATTGCGAGGGAACAAGAGCATCGCCTTAAAGCCGCTGGTGGATGAGGCATTACAAGACAGCAATACCGTTGAAAAAGTACTCGTTTACAACTACCTCAATACTGCCTATGAAGCAAAAGACATCGATATTGATTGGGACACATTAAGAAATGAAGTTGTTCAAGAAAACAACTTCCTAACACCTGCTGAAGCGATGGAAAGTGAGGACCCGCTTTTTATTTTGTACACCAGTGGATCGACAGGAAAACCCAAAGGAGTGGTCCACAGCACAGCGGGCTACATGATTTGGACGGCTTATACTTTCTTGAATGTTTTTCAGTATGAGGCCGGACAAGTGCATTTCTGTACCGCGGATGTGGGATGGATAACGGGGCACAGTTATCTGATTTATGGCCCATTGCTCAATGGCGCTACTACAGTGATGTTTGAAGGAATACCCACCTATCCAGATGCCGGCAGATTTTGGGACATTGTCAAAAAACACAACGTCAACATTTTCTATACCGCACCAACAGCCATTCGCAGTTTGATGTCACAAGGAAATGAATGGTTGGAAGGAAAGGATTTGAGCAGCTTAAAAGTATTGGGGACCGTCGGAGAGCCCATCAATGAAGAAGCTTGGCAGTGGTACCATGACGAGGTGGGAAAAGGGAAATGTCCGATTGTGGATACCTTTTGGCAAACAGAAACGGGTGGCATCATGATCAGTTCGTTGGCGGGTGTGACCCCACAAAAGCCGGTATTTGCTACCCTACCCATGCCAGGAGTTCATCCTGTGTTATTGGATGAGAAGGGGCAAGAGATCATGGAAAATGACATTACTGGTAATCTATGTTTCAAATCGCCTTGGCCATCCATGATCAGAACAACCTATGGCGATCATGAACGCTGCATCATCAACTATTTCAGCACCTATCATGGATACTATTTCACCGGAGATGGCGCGTATCGAGATGAGCAAGGAATGTATCGATTAACAGGCCGAGTGGATGATGTCCTGAATGTCAGTGGTCACCGCATTGGAACGGCCGAAGTTGAAAATGCCATCAACCACACCCCGGATGTTATCGAAAGTGCCGTTGTAGGATATCCACACGACATCAAAGGGCAAGGTATTTTCGCCTTTGTTATTTGTGACAACCATCATCAAATCAACATTGCGGAAAAAAAATTAGCAATACTACAAACCGTTTCGCAACAAATAGGAGCCATCGCCAAACCAGACCAAGTCTTGATTGTCTCAGGCTTACCCAAAACCCGAAGTGGAAAAATCATGCGAAGAATACTGCGTAAAATTGCCGAAGGAGAATTTGAAGCCATTGGAGATACTACTTCTTTATTGGATCCGAATATTGTCCAAGAGATTATCATGAAAATTAAAAACGAAAGCTATTAACATTTAACATTTTCAGGTTAAAAACTCTTGGCGCCGCATCGAATGACATTCCATTATGAATTATAGCTTCGTGATAAACATTTAAAACCATTAAAAAAATGAAAAATTCAATTAAAGCTTTCGCCATCTTGGTATTCATGGTGGCCAACCTTAGTTCGTTTTCTCAATTCTCCGTAGGTGTTGGAGGTGGTATATTCAGAAATGATGGAAGTGGCAATGATAGCCAATTGGGCCCTCAAATTCAATTGAATTATAATGTTACTGATAACATTAGAATTGGTGCTCACTTCGGTTATTATAAAAATTCCACCGATTTCTTGGGAACGAAAATAAGTATCATTTCGATGCCAGTTTCACTTTCTGCAGAATATGCATTCATGACAGATGCCATCTCTCCCTATGCCGGAATTGATGTTGGTATGCTAAAATCAGGAATTAGCTCAGATGGAAATTCTGAATTCGGAGATGGGATGCTCAATATTGCACCAAAACTCGGAATTAACTACAATATCAATGATAGTTGGGGGTTGAATCTCCATGGAAAATATCATTTCCTTCTTTATGACGGAAGCCAATATAACGCCTTGAGTTTCAATCTTGGTGTCATCAAGAATTTTTAATTCAACAGATTCCATCGAAAGGGCTTCAAATGTGAAGCCCTTTTTTTATTTGTAAATAGATTACGATATCGATTATGATTTTTGAAAAAACAAAAAACATGAATCCAATCGTAAACGAAAAAATGATGCACGAGGTAGTAGGATTGCCTCCTGTTACCCAGCATGAACTGAAATGGTCCAGCAATGATGGCACATTACACAAAACAGCCATTATTGACTTGAAGAAGCACTTTGTTGCGCAGAATGGCTCCGTCATTTTCCTAAAACAAATCTGCTCTACGCTCATTCCCGAGAAGAACTTCTGCAAAACCATCGAGCAATACTGGATGCGCAAAAAAGACCATTGGGTCAGCATTCCCGAACAACAACTTCAACCAGTATCGCGTTGGGAGTATTTGCCCTACGAAGCGCCAGACTTTGCGTTTTAATCTTCCAAAAATCCGAACTTACCGGCGTTGTAGTCATTGATGGCTTGGCGGATCTCATCCTCCGTGTTCATCACAAATGGTCCATAACTCACGTAAGGCTCATTCAAAGGCTCTCCGCTTAAAAATAGTAGGGTGGATTTTCGATTGGCTTTGATAACAATGTCACCTGGCTCGTTTTTCAATTGCACATAGTGATTCTCCGGAACGCTTTGTCCATTCACCTCCACTTGTCCATCTACCAGCAACAAGCCAGAATTGAAATGCGCGGGAACCTCAAAGTCGGCAACCCCTCCTTCATTCAGATGAATGTCATACATGTGAATGGGCGAAAATGTTGATGCAATTCCCTGAGTCCCTTTGAACTCTCCGGCTACCACATACACATCCCCTGAATTGTCTTTTAGTTCAATTCTTGGTTTGTCCTGATGAACGATGCTCTGATACTTCGCGGGTGTCATCTTGTGCTTCTTGGGAAGATTGATCCACAACTGAATCATTTCAAAAGCACCACCCGAACGGTTAAATGTTTGTTCATGGTATTCCTTGTGCAAGACACCACCACCTGCTGTCATCCATTGGATGTCGCCTGGGCCGATGATGCCATGGTTCCCTTTACTATCATGGTGCTCGATGGAACCCTTGTAGGCAAAGGTCACTGTCTCAATTCCCCGATGGGGATGGACACCGACTCCTTGAGAAATGTCTGATGGGGGGAAATTGACTTCAGCATTAAAATCCAACAAAAAGAAAGGTGACATACGATCTTCAAAACCCTTTCCTCCAGGGTAAAAATTCATGACCTTAAAACCATTGCCCACCATGTGGCGATTGGTCGGTGCAAACACCCCTTCAACTCCCCTTCCCGTTGCTACTTGATTCTTTTCCTCATTCGGGCTATCGGCTTGGGCATTATACCATTTGGCCGCAAATACTGCTGCCAAACCTCCCAAGAGACCGCGCTTCAAAAATTTTTTTCTGTCCATGCACACGAAGATAATTTTTTTTTGTTTCGACAACCCTACTAAATAAAGTTCGAACCTACCTTTGAATATGGACATCAGTATCAATACGCCGGCTCTGCTCTTTCCAGCCATTAGCCTAATTCTCCTGGCCTACACCAATCGCTTTCTAGCCTTGGCCAATGTCATTCGTCAACTGCATGACCGATACAAGGGTAAGAACGATCAAGAAAAAGCCCTTTTGCATGCGCAAATCAAGAACCTAAAATACCGACTTCGTCTCATCAAAAACATGCAGATTTTTGGCGTCCTTACTTTCGCCTTCTGCATCGTTTGCATGTATTGCATTTACAATGGCTGGGGAGAAGAAGCCCGATGGACATTCGGCGCATCCCTTTTGCTGTTTTGCACCTCCCTTTTGCTCTCTTTGTTGGAATTGATCAGCTCTACCCGGAGTTTGGAAATCGAACTTAGCGACATGCAAGACCTCGACGAGAGCATCGTGGAGAACATCAAGAAAATACGTTTTTAGTACAAAATTTCCAGCTGTCGATATCCGGCAAAAATCCCTAATCCATTATTGATATTGGAATAAACAATGGTGGGCTCCGCAAATGGCCCATAACCGATGCTTTGCACTGTCTTATGGAATCGATAATAATCCTCTGAGCCATGAATGACCACGGCTTTGTGCAAAAGCAAAGTGGTGTCCATCCCATACTGTTCCACTTGCAAGGTCAAGTTATCCTCTTCCTTTCCATTTTCAAATTCGTACAGCACTTCCCCTATTGAATAGGACTGAAACATGACTGTTGAGTCAGCCCACGTTTGATAATACATCAATCGATAATAAGGTTCAAGGGGATTAATATTGCCCAGCAATGTTTCAAAATTAAATTGAACCAAATACTGCCCATACTGATCCAGGCTCACCTCACGGGTCACGGATGCGGCGCGAACATCCGGCTCATCGACAGGAACATAGGAGGTCGCATTAACGGTAGTGCCATCCGTACCAACTACAGAGAGCGAATAGGCCTTTCCGGGCTCAATAGAAAATCCCTCCACCGGGGCCTGATAATACCCTGTTGTTTCATCCAAATACAAATTCACAGAAAACTCATTGTTATAAAAAACAACCTGTGCATCACGCACAATTTGGCCTTCTTTGTCTTGATTGGTAAAAACAGGATCCGACCAACGCAACATCACCCTCAATGTATCGGTTTGATCAGAGAAAAAACAAGATACTGCCATCTTGGGCTCAACCTTGGGCAAGGGAATATCCGCTTCTTGTTCACATGCAACAAGAAACAAGGAATACATTATGGTAAGTACAATGCCGTTCTTCATGAATTAAAATTTATAGTTCCATGATATGGATGGGAGAACAGGGAAAAGCGAAACCTGACTGAGATAAGATTGTCCATTGCTTCGGGTATTGATTTGATAGAAGAAAGGGTTCTTGCGGTTGTACGCATTGTACAGCCCCACCTCAATGGTTCGCTCAGCCCTTTTCATTTGCTTGTGAAACTGAATGGCCAGATCCAATCGGTGGTAGGCTGCCATCCTGAAACTATTTTTAGCACCATAATCTTGGACGGATATTCCTTGCTGACCATAGCCTCCAAAATAATCATAATACCCTCCGGAAAAACCGTTGGCGCTATTGGGATCATGTTGCATCACCTGATAATTGGCATTGGGCAAGGTTATGGCTTGACCTGTGCCATACACCCAGGTTCCAGAGAGCGTGATGTCATCTGAAAGTTCATAGATGGCCACAGCAGAAAAATCATGTCTTCTATCATATCGGGCAAAGAAGGGTTGGCCATTGTTCAAATCATCAAACTGCAATTTGGTCCAAGACAAAGTATAACCGATCCAACCCGATAATTTTCCCACTGGTTTCTGCAACAAAAATTCCGCTCCGTAAGACTTCCCTTGTCCACTTGTGACATTGTCTTGCCAGGAAATTTCTGAATCCTCACTCAACACACCCGTTTCCAAGAAACTGGCTCCCTCCTTGTATTGGAGCACATTGTCCATTCGCTTGTAATACCCCTCAATGGTGATGCTCCAGTCTTTTCCTTCAAAATCCTTGGTTGTACCCAAAGCCCATTGATCAGAGCGCATCGGACGAACTTTCTCTGTAGCAGGCACCCACAAATCGGTGGGCAAACCAATTCCGGTATTGGACAGTAAATGCATGTATTGATTCATTCGAGCGTAACCACCCTTGACACTCCAATGCTCATTGATCAGGTAACGCGCATTCAATCGAGGCTCCCAACCCCAATACACATTGTCTTTCATAACAAAATTACTCAACCGGTAACCAAGATTCACTTTCAACTGATCGGACAATTTCATTTCGTCCTCAATGTAAACCCCATTCTCAAATGAGTAGTACTCCTCGGTATCCTTTAAATCTTCCTGAGTAAAATCCCCTTTAACCACGATAGCACTTGGTGTGAAATGATGCTTGATGACTCCTGCACCCAATTTGAAGTGGTGGCGGTTATTCAGACTATAATCAAAGTCATGCTTCAAGGTCCAATCTTGAATGCCACTTCCGTAACTCAAGGAGAAAGTCTCCACACCATTTTGCTTGGATTGGGATCCTATGTCAAACAAATACTTCGAATAAATCAGCGATGTATTGCTGAACAACTTCTCACTGTAAATATGATTCCAGCGAAGGGTAGCTGTTCGGTTGAACCATTGCAGATAGGCTGATTCTTCGTCGCCAAACTCGGTCCATGGACGATAATAGAATCGGTCTTTTCCCGTATAACCGCTCAAGTACATCCGGTTGTTTTTATTGACAACCCAATTCACTTTCCCATTCAAATCATAGAAATAATATCCTGCCTTTGCATCCCTTGGTAAAAAAGGATAAATCAGGGCATCGATATAGGTTCTCCTTGCACTTAAGAGATAAGACACCTTTCCTTTTACCAAAGGTCCCTCAAGCATCAACCTCGAAGCAATGAGACCAAAACCGGCTTCGCCTTTGAATTTCTTTTTGTCCCCATCCTTCATTTGCATATTCAATACGGAGGATAATCTTCCGCCATACCGTGATGGGAAACCGCCTTTGATCAACTCGACAGACTTCAATGCATCTCCATTGAAGGTGGAGAAAAAACCGAACAGGTGATTGGCATTGTACACCACTGCATCATCCAAAATGATCAAGTTTTGGTCAGGTCCTCCTCCTCGGACATAGAACCCTGCATTGCCTTCACTTCCTTTTTGAACACCGGGCAATAACTGAATGACCTTGAGCACATCTTTCTCACCCAAAAGCGCTGGGATTTTTTTAATTTGATCCACAGGAATTTCGATGGTCGACATTTGGGTCTGCTCCGCTGTATTGATATAACGATTGCCTTCTATGACCAATTCCTTTTGCACATCAGCCAGGGATAACGCAACATCTTGTCGAAGATCTTGAATGTCCTTTATGGTGAGCACGACCTCTTGGTGGCCTAAAAAACGATACACTACAGTGGCCGGAAGTTTGGCCAATTGGAGGGAATAGAAACCATAGGCATTGCTCGTTGTCCCCTCTTGCTCCGCTGGGCAAAAAACCATGACCCCGGGCAGCAACTCCCCACTTCCCTCTTCTGTCACTGTACCCGATAAATTGAAAACAGCTTGAGCCTTAACGCTCCATGCAGCTGCAGTGAAAAGCAAAACAAAAATAAATCTTCCAATCATAAGCGCCTATTCAACGACAAAACTAAAAGATTATTTTCAATTTTGCTTTAGACCTTATTCATCGGGTTCTCCATCATCATTGGCCCCCAATTCAGGCAATATATTTTTCACTTCTTCCTGAGGGAGACTATCCACGTTTTTGAGTTTTCGTCTGATGGCGTTGGTTCGGGTACCCAACAAAGTATCGATATTCTCTCCCGCAGCCGCTATATTCTTTTGCGCACGCTCCAACAAACCACCAAACTTATCGAATTCTGTTTTCACTGCACCGAGGAGTGACCACACCTCACTGCTTCGCTTTTGCAGACTCAAGGTTCTGAAGCCCATTTGCAAGCTATTCAATATGGCTGCCAAAGTAGTTGGACCTGTGACAATCACTTTGGTCTCCCTTTGCAGATACTCCAACAAATTGGAACGGCGAATGACCTCTGCATAAATGCTCTCAAAGGGTAAAAACAAAATCGCGAAATCGGTGGTGTTCGGCGGATCCACATATTTGTCTTTGATGTCCTTGGCCATCTTCTTGATGGTATTTTCTAAATTCTTATTGGCCGCATCAATGGCTGCTACTTCTCCATTTTCATACGCATCCACCAACTGATCATAGGCATCCTTCGGGAATTTGGCATCTATCGGCAAATAGACATAGGATTGCTGGTCATCACGGCCTGGCAACTTAATGGCAAACTCAACCAAATCATTGGAACCCTCTTTGGTCTTCACGTTGGCTGCATATTGATCGGGTGCCAAAATCTGCTCCAATAGCATTTCCAGTTGCACCTCGCCTACACCACCCCTCTGCTTCACATTGCTCAACACCTTCTTCAATCCGCCTACATCTTGCGCCAAGGTTTTCATTTCACCCAATCCCTCTTGAACCGACTTCAAATTGCTCTCTACTGCAGCGAAAGATTGTGTGAGTCGATCATTCAATGTCTTCTGCAACTTCTCATCTACCGTTTCCCGCATGGCCTCTAATCGCTTTTCTGTCTTATTGACCAAATCATCAAACTTCTCCTTTTGGTGATCCGTAAAGCCTTTGAAATGCTTTTCAAATTCATCCTTGAACGTTTTGAATTCTCCCTTAACCGTGTCCATCAGCTCCTTGGACAAACGTTGGTCCTGATCAGAAAAATTGCGCAAGGCGTCGCTCAACTCTTGCCGATTGTCTTTTAACTGTTTGGACAACTCCTCTCGATTGTCGCGGGATTCGCTCTTAACAGTCGATTCCAAACGATTCAGCGCGTTCTGCAACTGTTCAGCCGAAAGTGTGGGTTGAGCAACGTTGGCGTTTTTGAGAACCAAAAAAATCAATACCGCATTCAATCCCAGAATGACCCATAAAACCCATTGTGCATTTTCCATCATGATAACTTTATCAACCAAAATTACAGCCCATTATTGCTGATCTGCCAAGGTTTGTTTCAACACCTTCACAAAAACATCAACAGGCTGCGCGCCAGAAAGGGCGTATTTGCTGTCAAAAACAAACAATGGAACCCCTCGGATATTGAATTGTTGCGCGGTGTACAAATCATCCTCCATCTTGCTCATCCATTGAGAATCGGATAATATTTCCGCCGCTCTTACATCCAAAATTCCCACTTCCATCAAGGCTTGATCCAAGAAAGCCAGGTCGGCCAAATTCTGATTCAACAAAAAATGACGTTTGAAGAACACCTGTTTTAATGTATCGCCTTTTCCCAGTGATTTGGCATATTGCAACAACAAATGGCAAGAAAGGGTATTAAAAACTTTGGAGGTGGACAATTGCATCTGTAATCCAGCTTCGGCTGCCATGGCTGCAACATTGTCCATCATTTGTTGAACCTGTGATAAGCCCATGCCTTTCTTCTCCGACAAGTGTTCTGCAATATTTTGTCCCTCGTCTTCACGAGAAATGGAAGGATCCAATTGAAAACTATGCCAAGTAAAATTGACGTGCTCTAGACCGGTCTCTTCTAATGCCTTCATCAAATGCGCTCTCCCGATATAACAAAACGGGCAAGCAACGTCGGACCAAATGTGTATTTCCATCATGCGAAAGTAAAAAAAAAGGCCCTCACGAAGAGGACCCTTTTTTCGGCACCAAGTAAAACTAACAAAACCTATTTGGATACCATTAATTTCAAGGTCTGGACGTTTCCATTGTTCTTGAAAATAAGTTGATACATGCCTGATGGCAATGCGTTTTGAATTGCCAAATCTTTCACCAATTCACCCTCTGAAACCACCATCTCCTGATGAACCTTTTTACCAGTAGCATCGATGATGCATACTTCCATTGCGCCTTCAACATTGGAAAGGGCAATGCGAATATTGCTACCATTAAAAGGATTGGGATAGGCTGCATATACACCTTCTGCGTTGTCTTTAACAGCAACCACTTCCGGATCGTTTTCAATGGTTGGCATTCCTGCCGCGCCTAACGTTCTCACACATGAAGCAGAAGAGAAATCAGATACTGATGTGTTATCTACATGCTTGGATTGAATTCGAACATCATAACGTTGACCAGCAGCCATTCCGCTAACAGCGTTCAATGCCAAAGTTCTTACCCCACCCAAATTGCCGTTCACGACAGAAGGCAAACCTACTGTTGGATATTGCAAAGTAAACTCCCATTGGTAACGATTGGTTCCGCACACGGAGCGATTGGTCGCAATGGTATTGTAAACAGGGTTCTTGTAAGCAGGACATTGGTCTGTAGTGCGCACGGTCAAAGCTGCCTCTGAACTCATTGTAAACGAAGCTACATTTTGCGCAACTGCTGTCACAGTTGTTGTATTTCCATAAGCATCTTTCAAACTGTAGGTTACGTCAACTGAAACATAACTTGTTTGACTTTGTCCTGTAAAATTAGCCCCTACAATGCGTCCCAATTGACACACCGTGTAATTGGTCGTGCCGCCTATTACATAACTCCAAGCTGGTGCTCCTTGCATGCTGGCACCGGCCCAACGATGAATGGTGTAGGCAATGGCGCCAGAGCGGTATTTCACTTTGAAATTCTGACAAGTTGAAGTGTAGTTGTTGGTGTAATTGGTGTATGGACCAATGTCTGTGGTACTCGCATTTAGGTTGCTGATGGTCAAAACGCATTGACCAGGTGCAGCATTGTTGTTGCTCACGCAAATGGCGTAAGTATTACCTGGAGTTAAACCATCAAAATACAAAACCTCATTTCCTGCATCAGCAGATACACCAGCATTGCCCACGTGTACATCATCTTCTGTTACCAAAGGAACCAAAACAGTGCTTGCACCGGCTACATAATCGTACAAGGCCAAATCATTGTCATCTTGCGCTGTGGTTGAACCTTTCAAGGCGATGCGCACAGCGTTGGCCGTAGCAGTGAAAGTGTACCATGCATCATTGCCTGATCCAGAAGATTGAACTGAATTAGAGGCAGCGGCCAAATTCACATTCACTGAAGTTTGCACACCTGTACCGTATTGACCGATGGACAAAACATTGGTTGCTGCAGAATAGTCATCTGCACAAATCGCAACGATACCGTCGCAATTCTCATCAGTCGCATTTCCGCAGACTTCTGTTGCGCTGGTGTTGATGGCTGCGCTGTTGTCATTGCAATCCGAATTGTTCAAAGCATAACCAGAAGTTGGAACTGAACACAATACTTGCGCATTTCCTGCTCCTTGACCATCTCCATCCGCATCAACATAATACGTCAAGTTCAAGCAACAAGCTGAGCAACTTCCGTATACATCATTCTTCACTGTTCCAGCAGCACTTTGACGATTGGCATAATTGGCATAGTCTGTCACAGGTGCACATGTTGCGCCATTCTGCATGTCATCTACCAAGTTCTCTTGAGCGTTCCAGTTATCCACCATGTATTTGTATTCAACATTGCCAGCGGGCAAGTTGACCACCACAGCGTAAATTCCATCAGCGTTGCCATCCAACAAGTGGTTGTAGGCTTCGGCTCCGCACCATCCACACCATGGCCCAGTTACATACACATTGGAGAAATTAACTCCTGCGCAAGACATGTCCACATTAAATGTTGTGGCGTATAGACATGAACCGTCAGAATAAGTTGCAATGGGATTGAAATTCACCGCAGTTGCATCATTACAACCAGGGATTCCTTGTTGGCATGCAGTACAACGACCATAAACATCATTGAATGTTGAACCAATCACACCTTGACGATTCGCATAGTTGGCGTAATCTGTAACAGGTGCACATGTTCCACCATTCTGCATATCATCAATCAAGTTCTCTTGACCAGCCCAGTTGTCAACCATGTACTTGTACTCCACATTGCCTGCAGCCAAGTTTACCGTTACTGAATAGATCCCATCTGCGTTCGCATCAGTCAAAGTATTATAGGTCTCAGCGCCGCACCAGCCGCACCATGGACCCGTAACGTGAACAGTAGAATATGTTCCCGCGCAAGTCATGTCGACGTTGAAGGTGGTGGCAAACAAACATGAACCATCATCGGTGGTAGCTGCCGCATTATAATTTGCTGCCGAGCTGTTGGTACAACCAGGAACAGAAACGGGAACACAGTTGGTACAAGAACCAAAACATACTACATCCAATACTGTCGGAGCAGAAATGTTCAAGGAGCGATTGGTATAACCACCATTGGTGACTGTACATGAAGAACCTGCTGTCAAGTTCTCTTGGCCTGACCAGTTGTCATAAGAAAACTTGTACTCATAGGCTACTCCTGATTGCAAAGAGACTGTTGCTTCCCAAATTCCGTCAGCATTCGCATCCGTCATCGGGTTACAGTTTCCGCACCAGTTGTTGAAGGTTCCATTGACTTCTGGAGTGCTGAAACCTGTTACTTGAGACATGTTCACATTAAAAGTAACGTTGTAATAAGGTGCAACTTGAGAACAAGACACACAAGCTCCCCAACAAACAGGATCCAAAGTAACGTTGCTCGATCCAACCGTTAAACTGCGATTGGTATATCCAAAATTGGTCACCGTACAAGATGAACCTGCAACCAACGATTCAGAAATATTCCAGTTGTCAGCAGCAAACTTGTACTCGTAGGAACCTGGTGCCAAAGCGATGGTCACTTCATAAATTCCATCACCATTGGCATCCGTCATTGGGTTAGAAGCTGGATTCCATCCGTTGAAAGCTCCTCCCAATTGCACTTGCGTGTAGGCAGAAGTCACCTGACTCATATCGACCTTGAAAGTAACATTGTAAGTAATTGCTGGACAAGCAGAGCAACGTCCGTAAACATCATTGGCTGTTGTTCCCACAACGATTTGACGATTGGCATAATTGTTATAATCGGTTACCGGAGCACAAGTACCTCCAGCTTGCATATCGTCAATCAAATTCTCTTGAGCAGCCCAGTTGTCCACCATGTATTTGTATTCCATGTTGCCCGCAGCCAAGTTCACAGCTACAGTATAAATTCCATCGGCATTGGCATCGGTCAAAACGTTGTAAGTTTCGGCACCACACCAATTGCACCAAGGACCTGTTACATATACGTTTGTAAATGTTCCTGCACAAGTCATATCTACATTCAAAGTAGTGGCAAACAAACAAGAACCATCATTGGTGGTGGCCGCAGGATTGTAATTTGACGCAGCTGAGTTGGTACAACCAGGAACGGCCACGACACAAGCAGAACAAGAACCGTAACATACTGGATTCAATACGGTATTTCCTGTGACGGTAATCGTACGATTGGTAAAACCTCCGTTGGTCACGGTACATGAAGAACCCTCAGTCAACTGCTCTGAACCAGCCCAGTTGTCATGCGCAAATTTATATTCATAGGTACCGGCTTGAAGAGAAACAGTAACTTCCCAAATCCCATCGCTGTTGGCATCAGTCATTTGAGCACAGTTGCCACACCAGTTGTTAAATGTACCATTCAATTCGGGAGTGGTAAAACCAGTGGTTTGCGTCATGTCTACTTTGAAGGTCACGTTGTAAGAAGGTACAACAGCACTGCATGAAACACAAGCTCCCCAGCAAACTGCATCCAACACCTGACCGGTATTGGTTACTGTTAACGTTCTGTTGGTGTATCCAAAATTCGTAGTTGTGCATGAAGATCCAGACAACAAATTCTCTTGAATATTCCAGTTGTCCGCAGCGAATTTATATTCATATGTGCCAGGTGCCAAACTCACCGTCGTCTCGAAAATTCCGTCAGCGTTGGCATCAGTCATGGCATTGGCTGGAGGATTCCAACCGTTGAATGATCCAGCCAATTGAACCTGCGTATACGCTTGGGTTACATTGGCCATATCTACTTTAAATGTCACAGGATATACAGAGGTGCATGAAGCACAAGCTCCCCAACAAACAACAGGCAACACCACATCACCAGATACCGTTAAAGAACGATTGGTATATCCAAAGTTCGTCACCGTACATGCCGAGCCTGGGGTCAAGCTTTCTTGACTGGTCCAACCATCGGCGGTAAACTTGTACTCATATGAACCTGAATTCAAAGGGATGGTAATTTCCCAGACGTTGTCTGCGTTGTCATCCGTCATGGCTGCACAACCTCCACACCAATTGTTAAACGTTCCATTTACATTGGCTACCGTGAAGGCAGGCGCATTGGTCATGTCTACCCTAAAGGTGACATTGAATGCCAATGCCAT
>JBDKGG010000007.1:0-4575 GCA_039798325.1 Bacteroidota bacterium | reverse complement strand
TAACTTGAACTTTCTTTCCGGCCATTACTTTTCCTGTGCCCATGATGACTTCAATCTTGTTCTTTTTCATTAAGAACTGAACCCCCTTGCTCATGCCTTCAGCAACGCCACGACTTCTTTTTACAACAGCATCAAAATCATGTTTGGCATCAGATACTTGAATGCCATAATCATTGGCATGTTGGATATATTCAAACACATTGGCACTTTTTAAAAGTGCTTTGGTAGGGATACAACCCCAATTCAAACAGATACCCCCAAGCGCTTCACGCTCAACAATGGCAGTCTTTAATCCCAATTGGCTGGCACGAATGGCGGTTACATATCCACCAGGTCCACTTCCCAAAACAATAACGTCAAATTGCATACTTTGAATTTTTGGCGAAGATAAGGATTAATCCCAAAACAAGTTACCTTTGCCACGTGAAAAGAAAGCCGTTTTTCCATCTTGTGACCGCCCTGTTTTTGGCATTGGGTTGGGTTGGCTTTCAAACATGGCAATCCATTCATAGGTATCACGATCATTATTTACATGGAGAGGCTGAAGAGCATGGATCTTGCCAAATGTGTGACTGGGAAGTTCCATTGATAGAGCTCTCCGAATCACTTGAATTGCTTTTTGTAGGGTTTGACTTTCCCAAAATTTGTTCCTCCGCTGTTGTCATTTCTTTAATTGATTCGTTTGTATCCATCCCTCAAGGAAGGGGGCCTCCAGGATTCATGTTTTAGTGCTTGTTCTTTTTGAACAGGCTTAATCAATTTACTCAATCCGTACATTCATGTTTAGCAATGAAAGCAACCTTGTTCATGTTGCTGTCTTGTTTGTGTATACAGTTGACCTGGGGACAAGATTCAATTCCTTTACAAGAGGGAAAGGTTCTTGAGATTAAGGGTCATTGGTTCACTTTTCAGGCGCAAGATTTTTTTAGCACGATTAAAATCGATCCCGATATGTTGTCCCAACAAAGGGGAGGGCAGTTGTCGAATACACTCACCTTTTTGCCAGGTGTATCAACATTGAATACTGGTGTGGGGATTGCCAAGCCCGTTATCCGTGGTTTCTCTGGCGCACGTGTTGCTGTTTTGGATATGGGCATTCGTCAAGAGGGGCAACAATGGGGCAATGACCATGGTTTGGAGTGGGATCAATATAGTGTAGGAAGCATCAATATCATCAAAGGCCCCGCTAGCATAGAGTATGGTGGTGATGCTTTAGGCGGAGTATTGGTCATTGAGCATGAGCCTTGGACAGCTTCGAAACATCAGTCCCAAATATTATCAGTTGTATCTAATAACAACAGGCAACGCGGCTGGTCATTGGGGCATCAACAGAAATTTTCGATGAAAAACCGAGGGAAATCCAGAATCGGTTTTAGAATTACACAACTGGCCACTGATGATTATCGCGTTCCGGTTGAATCCTTTACTTATTTGAACAGGACACTCCCATTAAAAGATGGAGTATTGAACAATACTGCGACACGAGAACAACACCTTACCGCTTTTGCTGAATGGCAATTTCTCAGAAAAGCATTGCGTTCTTTGAAATTGACCTATCGATTGAATGATACGCATTCAGGTCTTTTCCCTGGATTTATAGGCGTTCCAACTATGCAATCGGTGCTTGGTGATGGTGATGAACGAAATATATCCCTTCCACAATCGCTGAGTGTTCATCAGAAATTCTTGGTTGCTTGTCAGTTCAAGGATGGTGATGAAATGATTCGATTCAACGTTGGGTTTCAGAAGAGCAGCCGAGCAGAATTGTCTCGCCCTCATCAACCGGGATATGTTCCTGTGAATGCAGATTCGCTGTCATTAAAGTTGTCATTGTATACCACCCAGTGGAATATAGCCAAAGACTGGACGCTAACGGCAGGAAGGAAATTGAAAACGGGTGTGCAATTTCAACTCAAGCAGAATGAGGTTGGTGGAAATGAATTTTTAATTCCCGCTTTTGTTCAAAGTCAGCAAAGCGCATTTGCCACCTTGTTAGATGATCCTTCTACCAGATTTCAGCAATTTGTGGGGGTGCGAGTTGAACAGGGGAGGTTGGTGGCCAAGGGGTATGAGCAGCCCTGGTATCAGGTTGATGAGCCAACGGATAGTGTCTTGACTCGATCCGTCCCATTTGTGCGGCAAGGGCTGGGTTGGGCGGCTCAGTACGGCTTGACTTGGAATGGGAGCAAAGAGTGGAGCTTGCATGCTGTTTTGGGCAAAGTTTACCGTATTCCACAAATCAATGAAATGGCCATCAATGGAATTCACCATGGTTCTCATCGGCACGAGAAAGGCAATTCAAATTTGCAATGGGAGTCAGGATATCAATGGGACATGAATCTGATGAAAGAGTGGAAAAAGGGACATGCACAAATAACAGGATTTGTTGCCTACTATGATCGGTTTATTTATCTGGCTCCACAAGCATTCTTTTCCGACTTGCCTGATGGGGGCCAGGTTTATGAGTATGTGCAACGCCCTGTATTTTGGACGGGTGGAGAGTGTTTTTTGGATTGGCATCCATTGCACTGGTGGAATTCTGATTTCGCAATAGAAGGAATGTACACGCAAGAGATGCGCTCTGGATTGGGCTTGCCCTTTATTCCTCCATTGACATTGAAAAGCAATCAACGTTGGTTTTGGCAATTAAATGATCGTCAGTCTTTATCTTTTTTGATTCATCTGCGCTACGCGATGGATCAGAACAGGGTGAGCCGAAACGAGAAAACAACCCCTCGTTATTTTGTAATAAATACCAATTTGCAGTATGAATATGAGTGGGTTAATCAACAATCGCTGGTGTTTGTTTTGCAATGTAACAATGTAAACAATGCTGTTTACTACAATCACTTAAGCCTATACCGACCCATGAATTTGGCAGAACAAGGACGGTGGATTCAGGGTACGTTGGCTTTGAATTTTTAAAAATCAATAATTAAACAAGAATAAAACAATGAAAATGAAAATGAAATATTTAATGTTAGGAATGATGGTGATAACCATTTTCTCTTGCACTAAGGATGAAAATCAAGACCTAGAGCGACCTATTTTGCAAAGTGTTTTGGTTAATAATGTTCAACAGGAGACCCACGAATTACAGGCAGGTAGCAATTTTGTTGTTCAGGTCAATGTTTCTGATAATGCTGATCTGAGTGAGTTGAAAATAAATGTACATTCAGCAGATGATGGACATGGGCATGTTGCTTTACCTGGATATGAAGGGGTGGTGAATGAAGGAGTTTGGGCGTATTCGCGCATTTTTGATTTAACCGGAACTACTGCTTCTCCAACAGCCACAATAACCATTCCTGATACCATTTCAGGGATATGGCATTTGGAGGTCATGGCCATTGATCAATCGGGAAATGAGTCGGATGAAAAAGTCTACAATCTTGTGGTATTGCCTTAGAAACTCATCGCCCAGCGCAAGTTGAGTCGGCGACCAGTCAAGTAGGTGGGTATGCCGTACATTCTGCCGTTCACATCCTCAATCCACTGGTGGTTGATGATGTTGTTCACGCCCAATAAATTGAATACTTCCAAGGAAATGGTTCCGCTTTTGATAAAACGAGCGGAGCCATTTTTCTTTTTGGTGGTGAACAAATCCCGTGAGAAACCAATGTCCGTTCTGAAGTAAGATCGGGTGCGTAGCACATCCAAATAACGCGCTCCTCCAGGAGGACCATAGGGAACGCCGGTGGAGAAAAACATATTGACCGTTGCTTTGTACTTGGGATTGCTCGGCATTTCATCCATGAACAAAAGTGAGAAACTGAATCGTTGATCTGTAGGTCTTGGGATGTATCCGGGAGTCTTGCGGATGGAGTCCGTGGCGATGTCATCGATGGTGAATCCATTGTAAATCGTGTCTCCAGATTGATTCAAATAGATGTAATAAGCGTCATCTTTCAAATCCTCTTCTGTTTTTAGATAAGATGCCCTGATCCAAGACTGCACACCGGGAATGAACTCCCCATTGACCATGGCATCTGCGCCGTAGGCATAACCAACCGCATTGTTCGTGGCGTAATACCGCTGTCGTACATTTTCAATTTCATACGGAATCAACTGTTCGAATTTTTTGTAATATAATTCACCGGTGAATTTGAAAGGGCGTTTCCATGATCGGAAAACAAAGTTGGTTCCCAGAATATAATGGATGCTTTTTTGCGCACGAATTTCGGGATTGATCGCTCCCTGGAAATTGCGCATTTCTCGGTAAAAAGGAGGTTGATAATAGTATCCCCAAGCAGCTGTGATGACCATGTCTTTTCGAACAGTGTCTCGGTCATCTCCATTTTTTCGTGTGCCCAGCCACGTGGGTGTATAAGACAAATTCATTCTGGGTCCAGCCACCGTTTGGTTGGAAAAACTCCAATGATTTCCGCGCATTCCTGCCGTGATGGAAAAAGCATCACCATCTCCCCACTCATGTCTCCAACTGTCTTGAATGTAGGCGGAATAACGTTGCGAGCGAACGGAATTGAAAGCTTTGATTCTGTCTTGAAAAGCAATGAGCTGTTGATTCTGAAGATCGGGATTGGTGTAACCAATGCTGTCATTGGGACGGCTAGC
>JBDKGG010000006.1:0-13755 GCA_039798325.1 Bacteroidota bacterium | reverse complement strand
ACGTGCATGCTGTCATCAGGATTAAATTGTCCTCTATTTACACTTTCTGAAATGGTAATGGTATTTCGGTTGTCAATAAACCAATCTAGCCCAACGTTCCCTCTGGCAAAGTAGCCATTGTTTCTGCTGATTTGATATTGATCTGATTGCAAGGGCAGGGTCAATAAATCCTTGCGATCTGTATACGCTTGCGAGATGCTTCTTCTTTGATTTAAATTTCCATTCACGAAATAATTGACCTTCTTTTTCCGCACATTAAAATCAATGCCTCCATTCTTTCTGTATTTGTCCTGCCATCTGGTCTCAACATTGGGCGGCACCGTATTGATTCCTGCACGGATACTGCCATTGTAACCACGCCCCCGGTCTTTTTTCATGACGATATTCAAAATTCCACCGCCTCCGCCTGAGGCGTCATACTTGGCTGAAGGATTGGTGATGACCTCCACTTTCTCAATAGCATCCGCGGGGATCTGATCAATGGAAAGGGTAGTGGGGCGACCATCCACAAATATCTGCGGCGCCGTATTTCTCACACTAACATTTCCATCCTGGTCTACTTGTACAACTGGAATATTGCGCAATACGTCCTCTGCTGTACCGCCCGCATTGATGGCATTCTTGTCCACCTCATAAATGCTCTTATCAAATTCTTTTCTGAATCCGTTGGCATCATCTCTCACTTCTAGAATCTTTTGATCTTTCAATCCCAACTTGATGTTCCCCATGTCTTTCTCGATGGGGAAACCACCTGGAGACAATTCAAATTTCAATTTCTGAGTATGATAACCCACCAAGCCAATTTCCAATATCAGTGGTTTGGCAACGAATACCTTATCCACACTGAAATCCCCATTGTGTTCGCTCAACGCGCCGCTTACCAATTGCCCGCTAGCTGTTACAACACGAATGACAGCATACTCCAATGGTTTATTGGTCAAACTGTCCAATACTTTACCGTAAATTCTTCCACTCATTTCCCCCATTTTGCCTTCGCCTCTTCCACCAGGATATTTGGGCTGCGCCAAGGCAAGATGAGAACAAATCAAGAAAACAAAAACAAAAAAGGCGTACTTAAAACCTTGAACAATCAATTGTATAAATGTCATGGAACAAAGATAGTGGCATTCAGTCTGTAACATCTATTTTTGACAACATGAAACCGATACCTTTTTCTCCACCACGAATAGATGAAAAGTCCATTGAAGCCGTTGTTGAAGTACTTCGATCCGGTTGGATTACAACAGGTCCAAAAACCAGAGGGCTTGAATCCAAGATTCAAAACTACATTGGAGGTGGCCCCGTTTTGTGCCTCAATGCATGGACCAATGCGGTAGAGCTTGTGCTCAGGTGGTGGGGCGTTGGACCAGGTGATGAGGTCATCATTCCCGCCTATACCTATGCTGCCACAGCCAATATCGTGATGCACGTTGGCGCCAAACCTGTAATGATTGATTGTGAAGAAGATGGTTTTTTAATTGATTTGACCGCTTTGGAATCGGCCATTTCTCCCAATACCAAAGTCATCATGCCAGTTGATTTTGCAGGTCTTCCTGTAGATTATCAAGCCATCATGGCCCTGGCCCAAAAGCATGCTTCAACTTTCATTGCAAAAAATGATCTTCAAAAAACTTTGGGAAGAGTTTTGGTCATATCCGATGCTGCGCATTCTTTTGGTGCAAAATACAATGATCGTCCGGTGGGAAGTGAAGTTGATGTAGCTGCTTTTAGTTTTCATGCTGTTAAGAATTTCACTACTGCTGAAGGCGGGGCGTTGGTTTTCAATCTTCCTCATCCTTTTGACAATGCAGCCATTTGGAAGAGCATCAATTTAAAAGCATTGCATGGTCAGACCAAAGATGCCTTGTCCAAAACCCAAGCCGGACAATGGCAATATGATATTGTAGAGGCCGGATACAAATGCAATATGACCGATCTACAAGCGGCCATCGGTTGGGTAGAAATGGATCGTTATGAAGAAGACCATCTTCCCAGAAGAAAAGCCATTGCTTTAAGATACAACGCGCATTTTGAAAAAATGGAGTGGGCCATTCGTCCCATCTTTCAATATGGAATCGCGGAATCAAGCTACCATCTCTACGCCCTTCGTATTGCTCATTTTTCTGAAGAAGATCGCAATGCGCTCATCACCCA
Source organism: Bacteroidota bacterium (assembly GCA_039798325.1). Lineage (GTDB taxonomy): Bacteria > Bacteroidota > Bacteroidia > Flavobacteriales_D > Sanyastnellaceae > CAMCTV01. Next base: position 11,601 of record JBDKGG010000006.1, on the reverse strand, counting down.
TTTGGCGGAGAAAGGAATTTCTACCAATGTTCATTTCCAACCCTTGCCCAGATTGAGTTTTTACAAAAATTCGGGATGGAAAGAATCTGACTATCCAAAAGCCATGGGACAATTTCAAAATGAGATTTCCTTGCCCATTTATTTTGATTTGACGGATGAGCAGGTGGATTTTATATCGGAAAGCATTATCGATTACATGAACAAATGAAGCGGGTATTAGACATCATCTGCTCACTTGTTGGAGTCATAGTGCTACTTCCATTTTTTGTGGTGATTGGGCTATGGATTTTTTTGGATGATTTTCATTCTCCTTTTTTTGTTCAAGAGAGAATTGGACAATTTGGAAAGCCTTTCGGTCTCTTGAAATTTCGATCCATGCGCGTTAACTCTTCGCAAAAGGTCCAAATCACCGTTGGCAGAGATGCTAGAATTACCAAGGTTGGTCATTTCATTCGTCGATACAAGGTAGATGAATTGCCCCAATTAATCAATGTTTTTAAAGGAGACATGAGTTTGGTTGGTCCACGCCCAGAGGTTGCCAAATATGTCAACTTGTATTCGGAAGAACAAAAGGTTGTGCTACAAGTCAAGCCGGGAATTACAGACTATGCTTCTTTGGAGTACTTCGAAGAAAGTGAGCTTTTGGCCAAGAGTGAAGATCCGGAAAAAACGTACATCGAAGAGATCATGCCAGCTAAAATTAATATCAACTTGAAATACATTCCAAAAGCCAGTGTGAAAGAGGACATAAAAATCATTTTTTTAACCTTAAAACGCATTGCGTCCTAAAAGGTATCGGTTTACCTTTGGGGCATGAAAAAAAACTTGTTCTTATGTGCGCTGCTATTGTACTCATGCATTGTGCTGGCGCAGAACAATTCAAAAGAACCGATTCATTACAAGAAAGAAAAGAGAATCTCGAATGTTCGTCAATTGACATTTGGAGGAAACAATGCTGAAGCGTATTGGTCGCCCGATGGATCTCAACTGATTTTTCAAAGTGACAATGCCAAATGGGGAGTAGGGTGTGATCAAATTTTTACTTTGAAAGTGGATGCACCAGGTGATTCCACAAGAAAACAAATGATTTCTACTGGTAATGGAAGAACAACATGTTCTTGGTTCATGCCCAATGGGAAAACGTTTTTATATGCATCTTCACATCAAGGAGATTTGAATTGTCCGCCAGTACCTGAAAAAAAACCAGGTCATTATGTCTGGCCACTGTATGATGCTTTTGATATTTATGTGGCTGATGTGAAAGACGGAAAAATTCTTCAGCAATTGACCAAGAGCCCCCGCTATGATGCTGAAGCCACTGTCAGTCCAAAGGGAGACAAAATTGTTTTTACCAGCCTCCGCAATGGTGATTTGGATTTGTATACCATGGACATCGATGGTTCAAATGTGAAACAAATCACCAATACCTTGGGCTATGATGGTGGGGCAACATTCTCACCGGATGGAAAGAAAATTGTTTGGCGGGCTTCTCGTCCCGATAACATAGAGGAAATCAAAAAATACCGTGAGCTGCTTGATCAGGATTTGGTAGAACCCTCTAATCTGGAGATTTTCATTGCAGATGTGGATGGAGGAAATGTGCAGCAATTGACCCGTTTGGGAAATGCCAATTGGTCGCCAACCTTCACACCAGATGGAAAAGGGATTTTATTTTGTAGCAATTACAAAAGCAACATTGGATTTCCCTTCAATCTTTTCTTTGTGGATATCGCAACATTGAAGGTGAAGCAAATCACCTTCGACTCAGAATTCGATTCCTTTCCAATGTTTTCACCAGATGGAAAAAAGTTGGCTTGGTGCTCCAATCGAAACAATGGAAGAACAAGAGATACCAATATTTTTATAGCGGATTGGAAACATTGAGCAATATCATTAACGAGGAACATTTGCTTCAATTTGAGCAAAATGGTTTCATGACACTCGAAAATGTATTTTCGGCTGAAATCAATAAGAATCTGTTACAATATGTACTCAAAGAGCATAACGAAGGAAATTGGTCGAAAGCCCAAATTGGAAAGGGAACCAATACCAATATCAATTTGGATCAGCGGGGGGATTTTATCCAATGGCTGAACCAAAGTGATCATGTTCCTGCATTAATACCATATTGGCAGCTGGTTGAGGCGATTAAAACTACCCTGAATAGAAATTTTTATCTAGGGCTCAATTTTTATGAAGCCCATATGGCCTGTTATCCATCAGGAACATTTTACAAAAAACATCGAGATAGGCACCAAAATGGATCGACCAGAAGAGTGAGTTTTGTTTATTATTTGAATGAGGATTGGCAAAAACAATTTGGTGGCCTGCTAAATATATTTGAAGACATCGAAGTCAAGGCAACCTTAGCGCCCATTCTCGGTCATTGTATTGTATTCTTATCTGAATTGGAACATGAAGTCACCACATCTCAAAAGGACAGATATTCCATTACAGGTTGGTTTCATCAAAAGACGTTTTAGCTTATTTTTTGTGTAGAAAATCTTTAGAAAATCACTAATTTAGCACCATGTTTAAAAATACCTTAACGCTACTCCTCCTATTCTTATCAACTTCTATTGCTTTTGCGCAAAGTGACATTGGCATTCCTTATCAGGGCATCTTGCGTGATAACAATGGAGCTGAAATGGTTAATACGAGCGCCACAATTCAATCTATTATACGAATAAACTCGGTCAATGGACAAATTATTTTTTCTGAGTCTCATCAAGTCGTTACGGATGGATTTGGGTATTTCCTAATCACCATTGGATCAGGCACTGTAAACAATAGCTTTCCGGCATTCAGCCAAATTGATTGGTCCACTAACTTAAAGTTCCTTCAAATTCAAGTCAATTTTGGTTCTGGATTTGTCGATCTAGGCACCACTCAACTGCTTTCTGTTCCATATGCACTTTTTGCAGATGATTGTAATTGTGACATGTCCATCAGTCCAATAGGGGATACCTTATTTACCGGTGGTGGTGGTTTCCTGATTGTTCCAGGCATTAGCAATGCCAATCCTGAGTTTGGTGGAATAGGATTGATCGTTCTTCCAGGTAACAATTACTGTGCAGCTCAGCAAATGTCAGTAACCACTTGCGGAGGAAATACGACCTATACCTACGAAGGCTACACCTATGATTTGATCGAAATTAACAACCAATGTTGGTTTGCAGAAAATTTAAGGGCTTCAAAGTTCAATGACGGTACTCCGATAGACAGTGTCGCCAACAATGCCGCTTGGGCTTCGTCATTAACACCAGCATTTTGTAAGTATGGTAATAGCAATACAAACGGCAATATTTACGGCAACCTCTACAACTTCTATGCCGTTGAAACCGGTAATTTATGCCCTGTTGGTTGGCATGTTCCGACTGATTGCGAATGGATGTTTCTTGAAAGTAATTTGGGTTTAAACACTTCTATTCAACAAACTACGGGATGGAGAGGTACAGATGAAGGTGCTAAGTTGAAGTCGACCAATTTATGGCTAAATATTACAGACCCAAGCATCACCCCAAATTCCAATTCATTATTGTTTGATGCCGTGCCAGGAGGATTTAGAATATACTCAACCAATGCTTCTGCAGGTTTATTTAACGCTTTAAAGGCTTATGCCTACTTCTGGACATCAACACCATCCACTACATCAAGTGCTTATTATCGTGGATTGTTTTATAACTATGACACCATATTGCGTCTTACCGGAAATAAAGCCACAGGGGCTTCAGTTCGATGTATCCGTGACTAATTTTATTTTTGTTCACGCCGATTTCAATGCTACTTTGGCTGACTATTTATTCTGAATCAATCAAAAAAATATGAGTACAATAGCCAATGTGCATGCCCGTCAAATTCTGGATTCCAGGGGCAATCCAACTGTTGAAGTAGAAGTAATTACCGCCGAAGGTGTTATGGGTAGAGCTGCAGTTCCATCTGGAGCATCTACAGGAATGCATGAAGCCGTGGAGTTGCGTGATGGAGATTCAGCCCGATACATGGGAAAAGGCGTTGAACGCGCGGTTCAGAACGTGGTTTCAACCTTGAATGAAACCTTGCAAGGCGCTTCTATTTTTGAACAAAACCTCATCGATCGCGCCATGTGCAGCATCGATGGCTCTGATAATAAAGCCAACCTAGGTGCCAATGCCATTCTAGGTGTTTCCTTGGCCGTAGCACATGCAGCAGCCAATACAGTTGGCTTGCCTTTATACCGCTATGTTGGAGGTGTCAATGCCAACACGCTTCCCATTCCTTTGATGAACATTATCAATGGAGGCGCACATGCCGACAATAAAGTGGATGTTCAAGAATTCATGATTGTTCCTGTCGGTGCCGAGCGTTTCTCCGAAGCTTTGCGCATGGGTGCAGAAGTTTTTCATCACCTGAAAGCCGTTTTGAAAAAGCAAGGTCATATGACCAATGTTGGAGATGAAGGTGGATTTGCACCCAATTTAACGAGCAATGAAGATGCTCTAAAAGTTGTGATGCAAGCCATTGAAGCAGCAGGCTATAAACCCGGAGAAGATATTTGCATTGCTTTGGATTGCGCTTCTACTGAATTTTATAACGCTGAGACCAAAATGTACCATTTAGAAAGTACCGGTGAAACCCTTTCCAGTGTAGACATGGTGGGGGTTTGGGCTGATTGGTGCAAGCGTTATCCTATTGTGAGTATCGAAGATGGCTGTGCCGAAGATGATTGGGACGGATGGAAATTGATGACTGAAACCCTCGGGGATAAAATCCAACTGGTAGGTGATGATTTATTCGTTACCAACGTAAACCGATTGGCCAAAGGAATCAATGAAGGAATAGCAAACTCAATACTAGTCAAAGTCAACCAAATAGGAACGTTAACCGAAACCATTGATGCTGTGAACATGGCACACCGCTCTGGTTATACCAGCATCATGAGCCACCGCTCTGGAGAAACGGAAGATACCACCATTGCCGATTTGGCTGTCGCGTTGAACTGCGGTCAAATCAAAACAGGTTCTGCTTCAAGAAGCGATAGGATTGCGAAGTACAATCAACTTTTGCGCATTGAAGAGCAATTGGGAAAAATGGCTTACTATCCAGGCAAGAACTTCCCATTCATGCCTTAAACAACCAAACGAAAAAAAAATAATCCCAGAAGAAATTCTGGGATTTTTTATAAAATTAAAACCAAGAGCCCCAATTTTAGGAACAAGAAGAGGACACCAAATCCAAAGGCCATCAACAGGTACTTTATTTTTGATCGAATGGGCAACACAACATCAATGAAAGTTTGTTGTGGGCGATCTGATTTAAAAATGAATGAAGCAAAAATTCCCATGATAAGGGTTATGCATGTAACAGCGACCATCCTTTTTTCATCATGGGGCAAATCTAGGCCATGCAATATTGGAGTCCATGTAATCCATGTGTCAAAAGTCAAGGTAGAAAGGGCAGAGCAAACCATCACCAGCCATTGACTGAGTGCTGATACCCGCCACCAAAACCAACGCAAGATATAAAATGGCGCTACCCCGGCTGAAATAGAGAACATCCATTGCGCCAGGGTCATCAAATCATCTGCTCTCCAAGCAATCATCAACGACAGCATCCCCAGAAAAACAATCAGGCCAACCTCCATTGGCCGATTATTGATACGATCGAAGGTGTTTCGCCCATAAATCTTTAGACCATCAATCATCATTAACGAAGCTCCCCAATTCAATTGGGCCAAAGCACTAGAAAGGAACATGGCCGCGAATCCCAAAACAATCATCCATTGTCCAAATGCCGGAACCTGATTCAACAACAACGGAACAAAATCAGCTTCTGTGATCAGTCCTCTTTGACCTTGTTGCAATAAATACCAACACAACAACATGATCAACATGGAGACAATCGTTTGACCGATTACAGGAACCAGAGCAGCCTTAATGGTATTGATTCCGCTTGAGTTGGCCGTAAATCTTGAGGTTTCTTTGCCACCTCCATCAAATAACTCGGTGCTCCACCATAGTATTCCAAGGTAAGACCAAAACATATTCCATTGCAAAGATGTTGTAGGGAAGAGGTCGCGAGCCGTGACATTTTCAGCGGGATGATTGTTAGCCATATGATACAACACGTAAAAAATGGTTAAACAAAATCCCAAAACCAAGGCCAACATCGATCGGGTCCAAAAGGTCTTGTGCTGTCCTGGATTGATGAGAATATAACCCAACAGCAATCCTCCACTGAGCAGCAAGGCCATATGGGGGTTTATTTGATAAAAGTAAGCGACCAACCGAGCAAAAGCCAAGACATTAAATGAAACCAATAAAGCACTGATCCCAATACCGACATAACCCACTCGAAAAATGTGAAGGAATTGCCCCCATTTACCTGGATACCGAATCAAATAAAATTGATTGTCCGTTTCCAATTGAAGGGCATGCCACAATGGAGCAAAAACCAAGGGAACAACAAAGGATCCCAATACATTCACCCAAAAAATCCACATCCCTGACCATCCAGATTTGGCCAATACTCCCAAATACAATTGTCCCATCTGCAGACTCTGGGAGATCATAAAAAGAGAACCCCCTGATAACCACCAGGGGATTTTCTTTTGAATATGAAACAAACTACTCACAACGGTAGTTAATGACTTTGGAATTACCCTTGATTGGCGTGTTTAAAACTATAGTAGGTAACAAAGATGTAACCCAATGTCAACATGAAATGGAATGGGAACAATCCAAAATCGCGATAAACAAAAGCCAAAACCAAACCGGTAGCGAAGTACAAAACCATAAAGGCTTCCAAAAAAGTCAAAGGGGCAATTTTCACCGCTCTGTATTTCTTGTCAGTCCATGTTCCTTTTCTTCCAGTAGAGATTGCAAATTTCGGGGTTCTTACAAATGCCGACTTTTTGCCCGTTAGTCCCTCAATAACGGCAACAGCATTGTGCAAGCTTAAGCCCATCGAAACAGAAAGGAACATGGGGAAGTCCATCACAAACTTTCCAAACTTTTGGAAGAATGGAGCGGGAGGACGACTCACCCAATAGAAATAAGCCAAGATGAAGAAGCTGGCCAAGAAAGCCGTAGCAGCGATGAATAAATTCTGAATCAATTGGTTGTCTTCAAATTCATTTTTGATGATCAACATGGGCAAACTGAGCAATGAGCAACCCAAAATGGATAAGAACACAACTGAATTCAAAAGGTGAAATGCACCATGTACTTTTGTACCAAAAGACAAATCTTTGGCTTTAACCACCTTGCCCATATTCTTCATGGTGCATTCCGCAGCCCCTTTGGTCCAACGGAATTGCTGGGCTTTCAAGGCGTTCATTTCAGCAGGCAACTCTGCTGGTGATCCAATCTCAGGCAAGTAAACAAACTCCCATCCCTTCAATTGTGCGCGGTAACTCAAATCCAAATCCTCGGTAATGGTATCGCTTTCCCAACCTCCCGCATCAGCGATGGTGGTCTTGCGCCAAACACCAGCAGTACCATTGAAGTTGATAAAATGGTGGTCCATGTTTCGACCCATTTGCTCTACTGTGAAGTGGGCATCCAAACCAAAGGCCTGCAATCGGGTCAATAATGAATAGTCTTCATTCAAATGCTCCCATCGCGTTTGAACAACACCCACTTTGTCATGCAGGTAAAAGAAAGGAATGGTTTGTCTTAAAAAGTCTACGCGGGGAACAAAGTCAGCATCAAAAATGGCTACAAACTCTCCTTTGCAAAACTCCAATCCGTAGGCCAATGCTCCAGCCTTGAATCCTGTATTTTTTTCACGCTTGATTTGAGTAATGTCAATTCCCTTAGCACGCCATTCCTCAACCTTCTTGCGGCCCACCTCTAACGATTCGTCCGTGCTATCATCCAACAATTGAATCTCCAACTTGTCTTTTGGATAGTCAAATGCACATACTGCGTCAATCAATCGCTCAATCACATACAACTCATTGTAAACAGGCAATTGAATTGTCACATGAGGCCACTTATCGTCAGCAATGACGGGCTTCTGTAGTTTGCGTTTGTAACTACGGGTAAACTGAATGGCCAAATTCAATTGGACCAAACTGTATAAGAAAATAAAAATTAAGCAAACACCATAGATGGCAATGGCAGTATAGGCTAAGTTTTCCAAGCGACGTTAGATTTTAGTTAAGGAACAAATTTAATTCAATTCAGTGCTTCTCTGCTGAATTCTTTTGGCAATTCCATCCCATAAAGCAATTCGCTGCTGATAGCCCCAAGCAATCATGGCTTCAACTTCGACTTGTTTTTGAGGATCGTTGTTCACCAACTCGGCTGTCATTTGACTGGACAATGCACCATGATGATCGCCATCTAGTTCGATGTGTCTTTTCAAATAGTAAATAAAGGTGTCCAATTGGGCCCCTTCATTCTTCAAGGTTTCGACCAAAGTCAAGAACATTCCGGGTATCAAATCCTCTCTGCCATAAGTGAACAATGCTGCTCGTTCATGGATGGACTTGGTTTCAATTTGTTCAAATGTAGCCTTAACAAATTCCTGGGCTTCAATCGGAGCGTGGCATCTATCCAAAGACTCTATTACGGGTGTGTTATTCTGAATCAAATCAATAAACGTTTCCATTTTATTGGTATTGGCCCCGCTTTGACGCATTGCCTTTAAATACAATTCAAAATGACTGATGTATCCTCCTTCGGGATCTAAATCACTTTCTTCGCCCAATACAATTTCATTGATGAAAAATCGTGTGGTGGCAGAGGACTTTGGCATCCATGGGGTAGTGGTGCAAGTCAAATCTCTTTGAAGCGATTTCAATAGAGACATGAAATCCCAAACCGCAAAAACGTGGGTTTCCATAAAGAGTATAATGTCCTCTTTTGTTTTCATCATTGCATACAAAGGATGGTGCAACAATTTCTCTTTTAAGTTTTGCTTTTCGGCTGTTTGATTCATAGCGCCGCAAAAATAAATCGAACCAAGATTACACGCGGAAATTATCTTCCTTCAACATGTAAAATTTTGGTGTATTTCTTCATTGATCTCAACGTGATGAAAACCAAAAAAGAGAAGAATAGGGCAGTATGCCAGAAAGGAGTAATGGCATGCGCAATGTCCGTAAAACCAAAATGCATGTAATTTTTGAAAACATCCAACAAAGCGAAACTCAAGAAAATAGCAAAAAAACCATTGTACTCGCGCTTTAGCACATTCTTCATTGAAAATTCCCAGGTAGGCGATTTCCATCCAGACAGTCGAGGCCAAAATGCTGGTGTTTGATTGGCCCAATTCAAATAGGTTTGACCGAATTTGTTTCTCAAGAAAAATTCCTCAGCAAACATGATGCGCTCATAGTACACCCAATACAGCAAACAACAAACAATGGTGAACCACCAATTGCCCACATAAATAATGATGCCCAACCACATGAAGAAATTACCCAAGTAGAGTGGATGACGAACCAAACTATAAATACCCGTGCTGTTCAATACTTCAGCTACTTGACCTTCTTTGGTGTTTCTACCTGAAGTTCCTCTAGGAACATAACCAATGGCTATTGCACGAATAAACTGACCCAACAAAGAAATCAAAAGACAACTCCAAGCGGTGATGGGTTCAAAATCCGTCAAGTGCTCATCCCAACCCATACCAATCACCAACGCGGCCAAGGCATACAAAGCCAATGGGAAATAAGATCTTCCTTTGAACAACCAATTCCCTGATTGGTCCATTTCTTCAATCAATGCCATACTTTAAATTTTCCACAAACTTAAGGCATTGAGAACAATGGAAAAGGCAAAATCAAACGAATTTCACAGAGGTCATTGTTAATGAACCGGCCACCGGTGCGTCATTGAATAGACCAATTTCATCCTCTTTTTCTTTGAATCCCAAAGTATAGATGAGTGGTAAAAAATGTTCAGGAGTAGGGATGGCCAGTTGCCAAGATTTTTTTTGTTTCTTGAAGTCAATCAGTGCTTGATCATGACCACTGAGTAAGTTCGACTTCATCTCTGCACTGGCTTCCAAAGCCCAATCATAGCCATAAGCAGGGCCATTCAATTTGTCCCAAGCCACCATGCCCAAATTGTGCACCATGTTGCCACTGCCAATGATCAACACCCCTTTGCGTCTGAGCTGTCGCAAAGATTGAGCGAGTTGATAATGGTATTCTGGCCCTTGCGAATAATCAATGCTCAATTGAATCACTGGAATATTGGCCTCAGGATACAAATGCTTGATGACACTCCAAGCACCATGATCCAATCCCCAATGATGATCCAATTCAATTTGTGCAAAATCACTCATACCTTTCATCGACTCAGCCAAATCCGGCGAGCCTGGTGCAGGATATTGAACATCAAAGAGGGCTTTGGGAAAACCACCAAAATCGTGAATGGTTCTTGGCATGGGCATAGCCGTCACAAAAGTTCCTTTGGTTTCCCAATGTGCCGATACACAAACAATGGCTTTGGGTGTCGGTAAGCTGGAACTTAACTTTCTAAAGCCTTGTACAAATTCATTCTCTTCAATGGCATTCATGGGGCTACCATGGCCTAAAAAAAGAACGGGCATTTTATCTGTTGTCTCCCAAGACAACTGCTGAGCGTATAAATCATTTAATTTCATGGCCACTCCTCCCAAAGGCAACATCAATAAGGTTTGTAAAAATCGTTGTCGATTCATGCAACAAAAGTATGGGAGGTCAAGAACCGCACACTTAATCCAGATTAAGAAAAGATTACTTCAATAATCCTTTGCCGAATTCTACTTTGATTCCTGCTGCAGCAATGAGTCCTGTACTCTTGATATTAAAATCTTGAATGGGCGTACTCCACAAGTTAATAAATGAGTCCATCTTGGCTCCAGACAAATAGAATTTAAAGCGACCACGCGTAATGCCAAAGCCCAATTCAATTTGGGAAGACAAATCTAAAACAGAGGTTTTGCCTTTAATATCTTCAAAATAGGTAGATATAACCTTGCCATTGGCATCAAAAACAGGGACTTCAGAAACGGCCTTGTACACCAATCCTGGAATGATCGCGGCGTTTCCAAATATGTAAAAACGATTCCCCAATTGAATACCCAATTTCAAAGGAATAGAAACATAGCTAATTTTATTTTGATTGTTGAACGTGCCCAAAGGTTGGCTCAATGAATCCAATAATGTTACTTCTTTTCCAAAACCTTTTTGAATAAAATTGAGTTCTGTTCCAACAGTCAAGAACCGCAGATGCACGCGATCATAGGTAAAACCAATGGTTGTCCCCAAGACATCTGTTGCAGTGAAGGAAGATGATCCCGCATTCACATTGCTGATGTTCAATCCCGTTTTAACTCCAAACTGACGATACTTGCTAAACTGAGCCATGGTCAGCAATGGAGCAACAAACATGATGGCGATACAAACCAAGATTTTTTTCATTGAATTCAATATTTAAACAAAAATAATTGAACGTCATGAACAATAAAATTATTGCAGTAAATAAAGGTTATAACAGAAAACAACTTAGCATCAGGATCATTCAAGATTCCCCGTAAATCAAAAAGAAGGTATAATAAACAAGCCCCAGTAACCTGAGGCTTTACTTTTCGTTCCGACGATTCTGTCGGAATTCAGACATGATG
>JBDKGG010000005.1:0-3965 GCA_039798325.1 Bacteroidota bacterium | reverse complement strand
TTTCTAGTAATATTTCGGGACAACGTTGTGGTTTTTTGGATTGCGCATCGACAAAAACCAAAGTGGTCTCAGCGCGATTGATGCAAGTGCCATCAACAAATGATTCATAATGAAAAATCATCTTCACAGAAGGCATGGTATCCACTTTGACCTGAATGGTTACTTCATCATCGTATTGGGCAGGTTTGAAGTATTGAATATGAAAATCAATTACAGGCATCCACACACCCATTTCTTCGATGGCTCGATAACTCAATCCCAACTTGCGCATCAGCTCAACACGGGCTACTTCAAAATAAGTTGCATAATTGCCATAATAGACAAAATTCATGGCATCTGTTTCCGCATAACGAACCCGAATAGAAATGGAATGTTGAATCATAAGTGCCAAAATTATACGTTAAATTCATTCTCAATCCAAGCTTTTTTTTTGTTTATTTTTCAACCATAAAACGTGCTGAAAGCCTTGATAAATCTACATAATCAAAAAATTCAACAAATCAAGAGTAAATATTTTTTTTTTTCACTTTTTTATTCCTTTTTTTGCCTAGTCAGTGTGAATAACCTTGACCACCTAAACAAACATTTACTACTTATTACCTAAAGATACTATGCCATCCAAAAAGGATCAATTTCAAGTTTGGAACAACTGTTTAGCAGTCATCAAAGACAATGTTAGTCCACAAGGATTTAAAACATGGTTTGAACCCATCAAACCAGTCAAATTAGAAAATAGTGTTTTGACCATTCAAGTACCCTCACAATTTTTTTATGAGTGGTTGGAAGAACATTATGTTTCGTTGTTGAAGAAAATCATTAAAAAGGAATTGGGTACAGAAGGAAGATTGGAGTATTCCATCATCATGGACAACAACAATCATCCCTACACCATCAAAGTTCCAACCAGTGATCGCAAGGCCGTGAAAAACACGCCCGTGAGCATGCCCTTGGACATGAGTGAGGCGCGCATCAAGAATCCGTTCATCATTCCTGGTTTGCGCAAGATTCAAGTGGACTCTAATTTGAATCCCAACTATTCTTTTGAAAACTTCATCGAAGGAGATAGCAACCGTCTGGCGCGCAGCGCCGGTTTTGCCGTTGCCAATAAGCCTGGAGGTACTGCTTTTAATCCATTGTTGATCTATGGAGGTACAGGCTTGGGTAAGACCCATTTATCTCATGCCATTGGTTTGGAGATCAAAGCCAAGAATCCTGAAAAGACAGTATTGTATGTGAGTTCAGATATCTTCACCCATCAATTCATTGAAGCGGTGAAGAACAACTCCGTCAACGATTTCTCTCACTTCTATCAAATGATGGATGTGTTGATCATCGATGATGTTCAATTCTTCAGTGGAAAAGAGAAAACGCAAGATGTGTTCTTCCATATCTTCAATCATTTGCACCAAACCGGTAAACAAATCATTTTGACCAGTGACAAACCTCCGGTTGAAATGCAAGGAATGGAGCAACGCCTATTGTCTCGTTTCAAATGGGGATTGAGTGCCGATTTGCAGGTTCCTTCTTTGGAAACTAGAATTGAGATTTTGCGCAAGAAGATGTATGCAGATGGTATTGAATTGCCTGAAGACGTTGTTGAATATTTGGGTTACTCCATTACATCTAACATTCGTGAATTAGAAGGAGCCTTGATTTCTTTGATTGCGCAGTCTTCTTTGAACAAGAAGAACATCAATTTGGAATTGGCGCGTCAGATGATCGATAAGTTTGTGAAAAATACAGCTCGTGAAGTGAGTATTGATTACATCCAGAAAGTGGTTTGCGATTACTTCGATCTGCCCATCGAGTTGTTGAAGAGCAAAACACGCAAGCGTGAAATCGTTCAAGCAAGACAAATTGCCATGTATTTTGCAAAGAAGATGACCAAATCATCTTTGGCCAGCATCGGTGCCCATTGTGGAGGAAAGGATCATGCTACCGTTTTGCATGCATGCCGCACCGTGAACAATTTGCAGGAGACGGACAAGCATTTCAGAAAATATCTTGAAGACTTGGAAAAGAAGTTGAGCATCGCTTAATGGATATTCCATCATTACCTAAACAAAGAAACGCAATCCATCGGGTTGCGTTTTTTTTTTTGAAATTATTTTTTTTCTGCAGAACAATAAACGATTATTGTATTCGTAATGACATCAGAAAAAAAAAGAAATATTTTTTCTCGTTGTAAATACATTACAATCTGTTTGATTTAGTTTGTTTCATCAAAATTAAAAACCATGTAAAACGCAAAAGTTGGTAAGAAAAATTTAAGTGTCGAAGGCCATTACAAAAATGGTTCTGGTAACACTATAACCAACTTAACCCGTTTTATGATGAAATCCATTTTGATTCTTGGGTATGTCAAACATACCCTGCAACTTCGAAAGAAGTTCGTTCCTGTCACCAGTGATTTGGCTGGTTCTGTAGTACCCACTTCCAAGGTGTTGGTTCCCGATTGGCAGCGTTTTGCTGCTGATTACAGGAACATCGTTTCCTGCATGCCCTATCAACAGGGTACTGTGGTGATCATCTTGCACCGTAAAGGTGAGGATAGTCAGGTGGTGCATGTCGTTCGCTCAGCGATGGATCTACGTACTGCCGTGAAGTTGACCAAAGATGGTCAATTGATGACTTGGTGTGCTCGTTATTTCGAGCAAGGTCCTTGCACCTTGACCTTTGAGCTCGTGCTCAATGGTTGAGGCCAATATTCACCTCCCCCATAATAAGGGGAGGTGAATCAAACAAAAAACAAAATGTATTAACCCATAAAACCAAACATTATGAACCTAAGAAAAGCCCTAAAGGAGAAGAACAAAGTGGCTGGCAATCTGAATCACTTGTTTCATCGCATGCGTGAAAACAACATCACAGAAGATGGTCAGTCAAGGCCATACAACAGCAAGGAAGTCCTGCGCGAGATCAACCAAGAGATCGATCAATTGGTTGAATTAAAAGTCAAACTACAACTGGCCAATACTCCTATCCTCAATGATATCTACCGTGTGGCTGAACTAAAAGTACTGATCAGACAGCTGCGGTACATGGAGTGCAATGACAGCCGCAAGATCAGTTCCGGCATCATCACCTATCACATCGCCACCATCAAAGCTGATGAGCGCGACCAACTCATCAAGTCCTTGGAAGAGGAGATTGAGGCCATTCACGAGCGTATAGACGCGTTCAATTTCAGAACAAGTCTATAGATTCCGGTTCACTTGTCAGCGCCAACATAAAAATTTGGTATGGAGTAAAGTTATGGTTCAAGATGCGGGGCTTTGCCCAATTCAATCGTCAACACGCCACAGAACTTTTCAGCATTCAGCAATTCCTTCATCCCTTTTGTCGTAATTGCTGATAAGAGAACAGAATCCTTAAGCGGGGGGAAACTCCCGCTTTTGCTTTTTATTCATGTCGCGATGTACATTCATCATCCATCAATTCATTCAAAGTTTCATCAGTCAATAAAAAAACCACATTCGATTTGAATGTGGTTTTGGTTCAGAAGACAACTTCTTTTAATCTTGCCAATCTATTCGCTGGACAACACCTTTTGATACCATTATGCGATGCTCCTTTTGATATTGACTGCCATAACCCGCATGCACATACTTGAGCATTCTCCCATCCGGTATCTTGAGCGTTCCCGAATACCAATTGGCCATGACCGGATCAGCACCACCAAATATCAATTTCAAATTCAAGCGCTTTAATGTGCCTCTTTCATTTTGGTAAATACCAGTAATTCTAGTCAAGAAGAGTTGATTGTCTATGATACTCCAAGTGGCCTGGTAACCGCGCCAATTGGCCGTAGAAGATGGCAAGAGATGTATCCATTCAGGACGGTGATTGCCTTTATACGCTGTTATCAAAAACACATGAAAGGGCTCTGAAAACAAGCTATAGCGCTTGTTGCCAATAATGATGCGATCTGCAATTTGTGCTGTCATAAAAATGATCAATTATAA
>JBDKGG010000004.1:0-35085 GCA_039798325.1 Bacteroidota bacterium | reverse complement strand
CTCCCGATAATCAAAAATGTGCTGCAACTTGGCATCGACAAATAGCTTAGAGGCCAACCATCCCAATGGTCCCCAACCCACGGCGTAGTGCACGGTATCCGTCATCCAAACTCCTCCCTCTGCCGCTTCAAAGAAATGCTGGTGGTGCCAAAAGGCATAGGGTCCAAAGCGCTGCTCGTCCACAAACATCCGTCCTTCCTCACAATGCGTAATCTCCGTCGTCCAAGACATGGGGATGTTGAGCATGGGTTTGATTTTGTATCGAATGATCATCCCAGGGTACATCTTCTTGTTGGTCAAATCCGTGAGTATTTCAAAATGCAAATCATCAGGGGTGATGGCATTGAGGTTGATGGGGGACGAAAAAAAATCCCAAACTTTTTCCAATGGCTGGGGTATGAAACACTTGGTCTCGATCATTTTTACTTGCATGTTTCTATAACAAAGACCCCTTTTTATTGTTCGCATCCCCGTATATTTGCTTGAATGCGTTGTCTGCTGCTCATATTCTCTTTTTGGCTGGTTCAACTGGTCACTTTTGCGCAGGATTGCTGGGTGTTTTTGTCACCCAAATTGTCAAAAGAAGAATTGAAAACGGTTTGCGTCCAATCGCCCATCGGTTACTCCGCTTGGTTTCATGCAGCAGCCATCGAGCAATGGGACTTATCTCAACCCCAGCCCTGGTGGGTGGACTCCACTTGGTGCTATACACCAGATATTATTGCCATTGAAAGCACAGCCTCTTTCCCCATAAAAGACAGTCTGGTAGAGACTACGGATTCTTCATCAACCATTTATTATGCACAGTTGACCATGATGCAAGGTGAGCGTTGGATCACTGAAGGGTTTTCGGGAAGAAATGTGGTCATTGGCGTATTGGATGCCGGATTTGTAGGGTTTTCCAATGATTCCATGTTTCAACACATCATCCAAGAGGGTAGAATTTTGGATCAATATGATTTTGTAGAAAAAGACAAAAGAGTGGAACGGCAAAGCACACACGGTACGGAAGTCATGGCCTGCTTGGCCGGCAAAGATCGGGTGCAACAATTGGGATTGGCCGTGAACAGTCAATTCCTGTTGGCCAGGGCGGAGCAGGCAACTTCATCCCGATTGGTTCGTGAAGCAAGATGGGTAGAAGCCTTGGAATGGGTGGTGTCCAAGGGTGCTCAACTCGTCACGTCTTCTTTGATTTACAGCAACCAATTGTACCGCCGTACACAAATGAACGGATCCAGCCTAATTTCCTCGGCTGCAGAGAGAGCTTTTTTAGAGAAGAACGTTTTGGTATTGAACAGCGCAGGTAATGCAGATCAAGGTCCCTGGGAAATCATCGGTGCACCCGGTGACGCGCCTCATGTGTTGACCGTCGGCGCCTGCGAATCCAATGGGCTAAAATGTGATTTCAGTTCAGTTGGCCCTACCCATGACAAACGCATGAAACCCAACGTGGTGGCCAAAGGCGTAGTATTTGTTTCTACAGGGAACAATTTGAGCTATGAACAAGGTACTTCTTTTTCCTGCCCTTTGGTCACGGGCTTTGTGGCTTGCATGAAAGAACAACACCCAGAGTGGACGGCGGCAGATTTGTTTGACCAAGTTCAAATCGCTTCTGACCTTTATCCCTATTATGATTACGCCCACGGCTATGGAATTCCCCAGGCATCTTATTTTTTTACAAATCAAGAAGAAGAGGATTCTACACAATATGAGTACTTTTTAGACGATGTCTCAGAGCAACTGACTGAGATACGTGTTGCGCATTGGAGCCCGATTTTGGCAGACAGCTCACAGAATGATGAGTTATTTTATTTTCACATTGAAGGTCATCACGGTGTATTGCAGGAATATTGGGTGGCTCAGCCGGATGAAGTAGGCAGTTTGGGCATGTATGAGTTTAAAAAGTATGCGCCGTGCATTGTTCGCGTAAGCAACAAGAAACAGATATCCATATGGAAATACGATTGAATAGAATGGTTTTGATTTTGGTCCTGTTGTTTGGATCGCAATCAAGTGATGCACAAAACATTTTGTTGCACAGGAGGGTGCCTTCGGTTTTGCAGCGCAATGAGGAAGACGGCGGAGACACCAGTACACCATTTAATTCTCGCACTTTTTGCATGCTGAGTTATTTGCCCATCGGACAGGATGCCATTTTTTATGCTGCCCCTGGAGCATCCTTGCAATTGCAATCAGAAAATAGGGTAGTGTTCAAGCAGCAACGTCCGGTTGCCATTGGATACAACTCTGGGATCAAATGGAACATGTTCAGCATTGCTCAAAATGTTCAGCAACCGCTGTCAGGTGGCGTTGTTCATCGTTCCCAAACATTGCAACAATTTGCCGTTCCCCTGGGATGCTTTGTGCGTTTTAAATTGTCCAATAATGGGGGTAGAATCGGAACTTTTATTGATTTAGGTTGCAATGGGTTTTGGAATTTTTCCAATGCGTTGATTGTTTCTGATGCACCAGACCCCAGTTCCAACCTGGGCGCGCGTCGAATCAACAGTACCTATAATCGCTTGACCTACATCAACAAATGGGGGTATGAAATGGAAATGAGAATGGGGAAAGGCATGTGGTCGTTGCACGTTTTGTATCGGGCCAATAACCTTTTCAAGTCCAGTCCGTTCGTTAATGGTGGTGCGCGTTTACCTGAGCTCTCGCGTTGGCAATTGGGCGTTAACTTAAATTTCTGGAAATTCAAAAAGTCGAAAAAAGATGAAGATGAAATATAGTTTGTTGTGGTTGTTTTCTTTGACAACCGGATTAATTTTTGCACAGGAGGGAATGTGGATTCCTTCAGAATTGGACAAAGTGATTGCAGACATGCAATCCAAAGGTTTGAAGTTGCAGAGCCAAGATTTGTACAGCGTGAGTCAACCCAGTTTAAAGGATGCGGTGGTGTGGTTTGATATGGGCTGTACAGGTGAAATCGTTTCCAATGAAGGGTTGTTATTGACCAATCACCATTGTGGTTTTGAATACATTCAACAACACAGTTCCGTGGAGAATGATTACTTGACCAAAGGATTTTGGGCCATGTCCAAGCAAGAAGAAAAGCCTTGTCCTGGTTTGACCATCTCCATGGTACAGAGCATTGAGGAAGTGACGGCTGATGTCAACGGTAAAATGGTAGGCGTGCAAACCGAGGAATATGCCAAGCGATTGAGTGATGTGAAATTGATGTTGGCCAAGGAAGGCAAATTGCCACAAGGATTTGAATGGAACAAAGAAGCCAGAGGACCATTTGGTATGGAATGGCAAACCGAGAAAGGGGAGTTTTCCTCCTTCATTCGTGATTACAATTACGGTACACGATTTTACCGCATTGTATTAAAAACCTACAGCGATATTCGTTGGGTAGGAGCACCACCATCGGATATAGGCAAGTTTGGTGGGGATACAGACAATTGGGTTTGGCCCAGACATACCGGTGATTTTTCTGTTTTCAGAATTTACGCGGGGGCGAACAATGAGCCTTCTTCCTACAATGTGGAAAACAAACCTTACCAACCCAAGAAGTTTTTCACGGTCAATGCCAAAGGGGTGCATGAAAATGATTTTACGATGATCTATGGTTTCCCAGGTCGCACGGAACATTTTCTCCCTTCCTCAGCCATTCAATTTGTCACCGAGAGCATGTTGCCTTTGCGCATAGAGATGAGAGAAGCCGCGATGAAAGTGCTCAAGGATAGAATGTTCTCCTCTGACAAAGTGCGCATTCAATATGCCGCAAAGCAGAGCACTGTGGCCAATGCCTACATCAAGTGGAAAGGGGCATTGCAAGGATTGAACAAGTTTGATGCGGTGAATTTGAAGAAGAAACAAGAAGAGGAATTGGCTGCCGTGATGCCCATCACACCAGCCTTGGTCATCGACTCATTGTACCGTGAATACGGAAGTTATTTGTTGGCCAATGCTGCATTTTCCGAGTTCATGAACAGCGGACCGGAGTTGTTTAGAATGGCCAATCGCATGAAAACTGTTTTGGCGACCAAAGAAAATTGGTCAACAACGGCAGCCGATAAATGGACCGAGTTTGAGTCGTTCTATAAGGACTTTGACGCGATGACAGAAAGAGATTTGATGTTTGAGTTTGCTCCGTTGCTCACCAAGAAAGTTAGCGGAAAATTGGAGGGACAGATTTTCCGAGATTTGTTGAAAGAGAATGAAGATGACTGGGGGGGAGTATTGTACACCTTAATGGAGAATAGTTTATTTGTTGATGCTGAATTAATCAAAGCAGCATTTTTGAAAGGTGATTTTAAACGAATAGAGAACGACCCCATTTACAAAACATCCTTGGCCTTGTATGACCAACACGCCAAGGTGGTTCAGCCCAAGGTACAATTGTGCAATGCAGAAATGGACAAGGCTTTGCAGCAATGGGTGAATGTGCTAACGGCAGCCCAACATCCCGCTGTGAAATGGTGCGATGCCAATAGCACGTTGCGAATTGCTTATGGCAAAGTTCAAGGCAGCAAGCCCCGCGATGGTGTGGTCTATGATTATTACACCACCACGGATGGAATACTTCAGAAGTTTCAATCGGGAAATTACGACTTCAACATTAGCAACACATTGGATTCATTGTACCGCAATGACATCTTTGGGAATTATGCGGAGAATGGCGAATTGCGCGTTTGCTATACAGGGAGCAATCACACCACAGGCGGCAATAGTGGCTCACCTGCGTTAAATGCAGATGGTCATTTGGTGGGAATCAACTTTGATCGTTCTTGGGAAAGTACCATGAGTGATTATTTGTTTCAACCAGCTATTTGCAGAAACATCATGGTGGACATTCGTTATGTTTTGTGGGTGATGGATGTATATGCCAATGCGGATCATTTGATTCAGGAGATGAAAATTGTTCGCTAAAATTTTTTGCTGTGTAACAACGGTTACAGAAATGGCAATGGGTATTGTCACAAATTTGCCGAAGAATCCTAAATTAAAATAGCGTATGGAGATTGTTGGCTACTTGTTGTCCGTTCTTATTGGAGTTTCATTGGGCCTCATTGGTGGAGGAGGAAGTATACTCACCGTTCCAGTGCTGGTGTATGTTTTTGGAGTGGACGCAGTTTTGGCAACGGGCTATTCACTGTTCATCGTGGGAGTAACAAGTGCCGTGGGTTCTGTTCAATACTTTAAGAGTGGATTAATCAACATTAAAACGGCCATTGTATTCGGGGTTCCTTCTATTGTCGCTGTTTATCTTACTCGTTTGTTGATTGTTCCGCTGATTCCAAGTACATTGTTGACCATCGGTAGTTTGGAAGTTACAAAGTCCATTTTTTTAATGATTCTGTTTGCTTTGTTAATGATTGCTGCCTCATACAGCATGATTAAAAAAGGCAAGGCAGCACAACAAGACCAAGGGCCACAGGTTTTCAATTATCCACTTATTTTTCTAGAAGGATCGGTAGTGGGTATTTTGACAGGATTGGTAGGAGCGGGTGGTGGATTTTTGATTATACCAGCATTGGTTGTACTCTCGAAATTGCCCATGAAAGAAGCCGTTGGTACGTCATTGTTGATCATCGCAGCCAAGTCGCTTATTGGATTCACTGGAGAGTTGGGACATACTCAATTGGATTGGACATTGTTGTTGACTGTAACAGCAGCAGCAATCGTGGGGATTTTCTTGGGTAGTAATTTGTCCAAGAAAATTGACGGAGCCAAATTAAAACCCGCCTTTGGGTGGTTTGTTTTGGTCATGGGAATTTACATCATCATCAAAGAAACAATTTTGAAATAAATATTAATTGAAATAAAATACAAAATGAATCTCGAGCAAATTTACACAGGGTGTTTGGCTCAAGGAGCCTACTACATCACCTCAAACGGAGAGGCTGCCATCATTGACCCCCTTCGTGAGACGCAACCATACATGGATCGATTGGCCAAAGACAATGTCAAATTGAAGTACATTTTCGAAACGCATTTCCATGCAGATTTCGTTTCTGGTCATCTCGATTTGAGTAAGCAAACCGGAGCCTCAATTGTCTATGGTCCAAATGCCAATCCTGAGTTTGATTGCATCGTAGCCAAAGATGATCAAGTGTTCCAAGTGGGTGAAATTTCAATTGTGGCCTTGCATACGCCAGGTCATACGATGGAAAGCACCACTTATTTATTAAAGGATGCTTCAGGAAAGGATATTGCAATTTTCTCTGGAGATACTTTGTTCTTGGGTGATGTTGGTCGTCCTGATTTAGCTCAAAAAGCAGCTAACTTGACTCAAGAAGAATTGGCGGGTCATTTATATGATAGCTTGATGAATAAAATCATGCCTTTATCTGATGATGTTACCGTTTACCCAGCGCATGGCGCAGGTAGCGCTTGTGGAAAGAACATGATGAAGGAGACGGTAGATACATTGGGCAATCAAAAGAAAATGAACTATGCCTTGAATCAACCCAATAAAGAGGCTTTTATAGCAGCTGTTTTGGATGGGTTGACCCCTCCTCCTGCCTATTTCGGAATGAACGTAGCCATGAATAAAAAAGGGATTTCCAGTTTCGACGAAGTTCGAAACAATGGTTTGAGAGCCCTTTCTCCATCTGAGTTTGAGGCTGCTGCTGAATCAACAGGAGCTTTAATTTTGGATGCCAGACCAAGTACAGAATTTTGGAAGGGTTTTGTTCCTCAGTCTATTAATATCGGATTAAATGGAGATTTCGCACCATGGGTTGGAGCACTTATCGCAAATGTAAATCAGCCTTTGTTATTAATTACAACGGAGGGGCAAGAGGAAGAGATTGTTACTCGTCTTGCGCGTGTTGGATTTGACAATCAGCTCGGTCACCTCAAAGGAAGCGTTGCAGCTTGGGAAAATGCGGGCAAAGAGTTGGACAAAGTCAATAGAATTACCCCACAAGAATTTGCAGCTCAGTTTTCCAAGGATGCCAAAGTGTTAGATGTGAGAAAGGAAACAGAGTATGCCGCTGAGCATGTCGATGAGGCCTACAATCGTCCATTAAATTTGATCAATGAGTGGACAAAAGACATTAATCCAGATGAGCACTTCTTCATTCATTGCGCTGGTGGATACCGAAGCATGATTGCGGCTTCAATTTTGCAGGCAAGAGGATTTAGAAATTTTTCTGAGGTTGAAGGTGGTTTCAAGGCCATTGCAGAAACCAATGTCCCCAAAACGGATTTTGTTTGTCAAAGTAAAATGATGAAAGCATAAAAACAAAAGTGAAATGAACAACATGAAAGAGATCATACAAAAAGGAGCGTTTTTAGTAGATGTTAGAACGCCAGAAGAGTTTGCAGAAGGGCATGTCAATGCATCGGTAAATATTCCATTGGATCAGTTGGCGAATCAATTGGATGCTTTTCAAGGGAAAGAGAACATCATTGTTTTTTGCAGAAGTGGCGCTAGAAGTGGAATGGCCAAATCGATATTAGAGCAAGCCGGTTTTTTCAATGTATTCAATGGCGGTCCATGGACAGCTGTTAAAGCATTGATTGATTAAAATCTTCAAAATGAAAATTCTGATTCCTACTGATTTTTCAATTCTTCCAGAGCATGCTTGGGTTTTGATCCAAAGGATGTTGGCGGGGAAGAATGCAGAAGTTACTTTTCTGCATGTCCTTCAAGTTCCTGAAACAGTGACTTTGGATAATGATAAAAATTTTAATACCTGTGGTGAAATAGACATGGAGTATTTATTGTCTCAAAAGACAATGATAGAGAAAAAAATGTCGGTGATTGAGGAGGAGCATCAAGGGGTTAAAACGGATTGGATGGTCGGTCAATTAACTGATGCCATAGCCAACTATGCAGCCGGTCATGATTTTGACTTGATAGCCATGGGAACAAATGGTGCTTTTGGTGTTGCAGGCGCTATTTCAGGGACCAATACCCAAGTGGTGGCCAGGAAATCGCAAGTTCCGGTATTGTCCTTGATGTGTGATCGCTCGGATTGGACTTTGAAGAATGTACTGTTTGTCAATGATTTCTCTAATCACTGTGAAGTAGATATGAAATGGCTGGAGACCATGTTGGATGCCGATAATAGCAACATGCATTTTTTACATGTAATCAACAATTCCCAAGTGGATGAGCATTTGGTTTTTTCCAATATGAAAGAGTACGCAGAAAAAATGGGATGGAGTGAAACGAAATTTCACACCATACAAGACGCGAGAATTGAAGACGGTGTCATCCATTTCAATCAAAAGCATGACATGGATTTGGTTGTGATTGGTACTTATGGAAAGAAAAGTCTTTTCAAAACCAATGATGCTGAGAAGTTGATCAATCACATGTACAAACCCTTGATTACTTTTCATTTGAATTGATATGATGGAATTCATAACACAACCATGGTCCTGGTGGTTTTCCGGGATGATGATTTCAGCAGTCATGTTCTTGATGCTGTACTTTGGAAAATCCTTTGGTTTTTCAAGCAACCTGCGTACCATATGCGCAATAGGTGGCGCTGGCCAAAAGGTTAAGTTTTTTGATTTCGATTGGAAAACGCAGTCTTGGAATTTGGTTTTTCTTTTAGGGGCCATTATTGGAGGATGGATAGCCAATCAATTCATGAGTGACGGAGCGCCTGTCGACTTGTCTCAAAGTACAATTGATGTATTGTCGCAATTTGGTTTTTCAAAACCGGTAGGCATGCAGCCCTTGGAGTTGTACAGTTGGGAGTCAGTGGCCACCGTAAAGGGATTTCTTGTTTTGTCTATTGGTGGTTTTATGGTCGGTTTTGGTTCTCGGTATGCTGGAGGTTGCACTTCAGGTCACGCCATTAGCGGATTATCTGATTTGCAAGTTCCTTCGCTCATAGCAGTAGTTGGTTTTTTTGCCGGCGGATTAGCCATGACTTATTTAATTTTTCCTTTAATCTTTTAATGCCATGAAGTTTATCAAATTTTTGATTGTTGGAGTTGTCTTTGGAATTATCATGGCCAAGTCTGAAGCGATGTCTTGGTTCAGAATACAAGAGATGTTTCGCTTTCAAGCTTTCCACATGTATGGGATTATTGGTACAGCGGTGACATTGGGTGTAATCGGAGTTGCTTTGATTAAAAAGTTTCATGTCAGAGATTTTACAGGAAATCCAATCTTGTTTCATCCTAAAGATAAGGCCTACAAGAAGTACTTTATTGGAGGTGCTATTTTTGGATTGGGTTGGGCACTCAGTGGAGCATGCCCCGGTCCAATGGTGGTGAACATTGGTTATGGATATACAGCAATGATTGTTGTTTTTGTTTTTGCAATCCTGGGAACTTTTGTTTACGGTGTAATAAAAGACAAATTGCCACACTAGTAATTGATGAGCAAACAAGACCTAACATCATTCGAGCAACGATTGTTGAAATCAGTCGGTTTGCTCACCAATCTCACAATAGTATTGTTTCTCGTGGTTGTTTTGCTTTTGATTTATATCGCAACCATGACCGAAAATACCTACTGGGGTGCTGTGCCAGATAAAGACCAAACCTCAGCAAGTGTGGTAAAGGTTAAAGATCCTAACGGTTTCTGGGAAGCACCTACTGTATATGGAATTAAGGAAGAGCGTGAAAAGAAATTGGTAGAGTATGGTAAGGACATCATTGCCAATACGGCCAAGTATTTTGGACCCAGAGGAAGTGTCAAACCAATGGCCACCAACGGAATGAATTGTCAAAACTGTCATTTGAATGCCGGTACCAAAACCTTTGGGAACAATTATAGTGCAGTAGCTTCAACATACCCCAAATACAGAGCAAGGTCAGGTGCCATGGAAAATATTTACAAGAGAGTAAATGACTGTTTCGAACGCAGTTTAAACGGGTTGCCATTGGATACAACTTCAAAGGAAATGCAAGCCGTTGTGGCTTATATCAAATTTATCGGTAAAGATGTCAAGAAGGGTGAAAAGCCAAAGGGCGTTGGATTCAAAGATTTGGCCTTGCTTGATCGAGCATGCTCACCTGAAAATGGATCAAAATTGTACGAGGAGAAATGTGCTTCGTGCCATCAGAAAAATGGAGAGGGTCAATGGAATCCTAACCAAGACGCATTCCAATATCCTCCATTGTGGGGAAACAATAGTTACAATGATGGTGCGGGGTTGTACCGTATTACAAATTTCGCAAAGTACATCAAATCCAATATGCCTTTGGGTGCATCCCATGATAATCCAATTTTAACAGATGAGGAAGCCTGGGATATAGCGGCATTTGTCAATTCTCAACCGCGACCTAAAAAAGACATTTCCAAAGATTGGCCCAAAATAGCTGAGAAACCGATGGATCACCCATTTGGACCTTTTGCTGATGCTTTCTCAGAGTCTCAACACAAATACGGCCCTTGGCAGGCTATGAAAAAAACAAAGTAATATGAAAGAAAAGGCATCCTCTTCACGTAGAAGTTTTTTAAGGAAAATTCCTTTATTAGGGGCATTGCCTTTTATCCCTCAATTGTCTTTTGCAAGCGGCCAACCTGAGGAAGAGATTGATTCTGTGCATCCTGAGGACAAGAAAAAAAAAGTCTGTTTTAGCATATTTCAAACGACAGATGTACACTGTCAAATTCATCCCCATGATGAAATGTTTTGGGAAAATAATGAAAAGGTATTTCGCAAAACAGGTGGATATCCTCAATTGGCATCATACTTTAAGCAGCTGAGAAAGATGCATAAACATTCGTTTTTCATCGATACCGGTGACATGTTTCAAGGGAGTGAGTTGTCTGTTAAAACAACAGGGTCTGCAATAACACCCATTTTAAATGCCATGCAATATGATTTATATTTGCCGGGCAATTGGGAAGTGATTTACTACAAAGAAAACATGCAAAAACTATTGGGAATGCTTCACGCACCCAAAGTTTGTGCGAATATGTATCACGACTTGGGAGAAGGGAAAAGAGGGGATTTTATTTTTCCTCCATACCACATTTGGTACAAGGATGGTGTCAAGGTCGGATTCATCGGCTACACAGATCCATTGGTTCCATTGCGTCAATCCCCAAATTACAGTAAAGGAATTATTTACACAAGCCCAGAAGAGAATCTCGCTCACTATGTAGATGTTTTGCGTAACCAAGAACAATGTAGTGCAGTTATCATCATTGCGCACTTGGGTTTGTCTCAACAAATACACCTTTCGAACTTAGAACAGTGCAAAGGCGTTGATTATATTTTAGGAGGTGACACGCATGAAAGGGTTCGCGTTCCTATTCAAGGTAAATATGCTAAGGTCGTTGAGCCTGGTGCATTTGGAAGTTTCATTGGCCAATTGGACTTGCATTTCGAAGATGGCAAACTCGTTAAAGACGATTATCAGTTGTTGGAAGTGAAATCCAATGACTTGAAGGCTGACGATGAAGTGGAGGCCATTATAAAAAAGAATGAGAATCAATTTTACGAGGATATTAATCGGGTAGAGGGTTACAGTTCCATTCCACTGTATCGGTATTTTGTGATTGAGAATACCATTGATACGTTGATATTGGATGCGTTATCATGGCAAATGAAAGCGGTAGACATTGTATTGAGCAATGGGTTTAGATTTTGTCCTCCCAGAATAACAAGGGATGAAACAGGCAATATTCCCATTACCAATGGTTACATCTATGATATGTTACCTGTTGACTCTACGGTCAGAACAGCTTCCGTAACAGGAGATCAAATATTGAAGTGGTTGGAAAAAGAATTGAACAATGTTTTTGCCAAAGAAGCATCGGAGCGCTTTGGTGGCTGGGTCGTGAAATTCAAAGGGATGAAAGTTGAATTTTATGCCTACGCAGAAAAAGGGAAACGTGTAAAAAATGTTTGGATAAAAGATCAGCCATTGGTCAAGGATCAGCTTTATAAAGTTTGCGCTTGTGAACGCGATGGTGACCCTGCGGATATGCTTTGTCGCATCAAAGGTGTGAAGGATGCCAAGAATACATCTTATACTTTGCACCAAGTGATGCGAGATTATTTGAAGGCAAATCCACTAGTGGCCCCAACACCCAAAAAATCAGCCATTTGTTTGGATGCTCCAGAAACGTTGCTAACACAAGTCACTGGAGTGCCCTATGAATTTATATAAATGAATAAGATGAACAAAACAATTATCCTTTTCATGTTTGCCATCTTGTCGCAAATATCATGGACTCAAGTTCAACCTGAGCACAAAATTGTTTTTCAAATGACCAGTAGTGATACACTTGCTCATAAAGCGATGATGAAACAATTGGGTAATATTCTAACCTTATCACCGACATCGCAATTGGAAGTAGTTTGCCATGGTCCGGGGTTAAGCATGTTGGTTGAAAAAAGTTCAATTGTTACCAATAAAGTAGCTGAGTTTAGTGCTAAGGGTGTGACTTTTATGGCTTGTCAATTTTCAATGAAGGAGCGAAAGGTGGCTAGAGAGGAATTGAACTTAAATACAATCATTGTTCCAGGTGGAATCCTTGAAATAGTTCAAAAACAGGAGCAAGGTTGGAGTTATATCAAGGCAGGGAATTGATGAGATTTGTTTCCATAGCATTCTTTTTTTTATTGGTTGCGAATTCCATTTTTGCGCAAGAGCAAATGAATGAGGCCATTTCGCAGAACGAATTGACGAGTGATACTTTAGGTTCAGTTAAAGAATTGTTTCAATCGTCGGCTTGGCATTTTCATTCACGTTCATTTTTTATGGGGACGATGAATCAAGGGCAATTGAAGGATGACTATGCTTTGGCTCAGGGTGCAGGAATTGGATTACTCACTAAGTCGATTAAAGGTTTTCAATTGGGAATGAGCGGCTATTTTATTTTTAATGTGCTGTCCTCAAACCTCGCAGAAAAAGATCCCACAACACAAGGGTTGAATAGATATGAAATTGGTCAATTTGATGTCCTCAATCGAACCAATACCTCAAGTTTTGACCGTTTGGAAGAATTGTTTTTGCGGTATCATTTTCGCCAATCAACTTTTACATTGGGCCGAATGTCTCTCGAGACGCCCTTTGTCAATATGCAGGATGGAAGGATGAGGCCAACCTTAGAAGAAGGAATTTGGGTAGATTCCAAAGGCAAAAAAAATCAATGGAGAATACAAGGCGGAGTTTTGTGGGGCATTTTCCCGAGATCTACTTCCAAGTGGATGACGTTGAATGAGTCAATCGGCCTGTATGGTCTAGGCACAAATGCGCTAACAGGAAAAAACCAATTGGTGATTGCAGATAAAATCAATGGATTGTTCATGTTGAATATCGACTGTCAATTGAATGAGTCCAATCAGTTGCGCTATTGGAATGTGTGGGTAGATCAATTGATGAGCACGAATATGTTGGAATGGAAATGGACAAAATCTTTACTTAAAGGTCAAGGATATTTTAATACGATGTTGATTCAACAGAATAGTCTTTCCAACGGGGGAAATGTCAATCAAAAATTGACTTATTTTACAAAAGGATCTCAAAGTCACGTGATTAGTTCGCAAGTGGGGTGGAAGAATAAGTTGGTGAATGCTAATTTTAATTACACGCGAATATTCAATGGGGATCGATACCTGATGCCCAGGGAGTGGGGCAAAGATCCCTTCTATACCTTTATGCCAAGGGAAAGGAACGAGGGACTTGCAAATGTCAACGCCTTCACTGCACAGGTGATATTCTCAAAGAATTCAGGATTAAAGTGGGGTAGTGGTATTGGATATTATCGTCTACCTTCTATCACCAATTTCGCTCAAAACAAATACGGAATGCCATCTTATGGTCAATTGAATTTGTTCGCCTCTTATGGTTTTAAGGGTGTATGGGAAGGATTGGAAATTCGCTTTTTGATTGCCGGAAAAACTGAAATGAGCAATGAGATCATTCCCCTGAAAAATCAGATCAATAAAGTTAACATGATCAATTCCAATGTGGTGATTGATTTTCATTTGTAATTGAACCTTTCCCAATTTCCCCTGTACCGTTGTCATATTTTTGTACATCATGACTAGAACAGGTTTTTTGTTTTCTCTTTTTTTATTGTTTGGCCAGCTGTGGGGTCAGAATTGTCAGTTTGATACCTACAAGAAAAAGGGCAGTCTCTATTATTTCTCCACCTATTACTCCGATTATTCCAAAACGACGATGGAAGGAGAGTGTACCATGTTAGACCAGCACGGTAGAATTTATGAAAAAAGGGTTTTTAAAAATGGGATTATTCAATCTGAAGAATTGCACCATTACATGAATGAGAAACCCCGGATCATATACAAAAGAAAAGACAAGGATTCCATTATTGGAATCGCTGAGGATTTTGACGAGTCAGCGCGGCTGCATGAACGAAAGACCTATTATTGGAACAAAGACAAGCGACGCTGTTGGCTCAATCAAATCTTTCATCCCAACGGCAACAAGATTCACGAGAGTTCCTATATCATGTTTCGGGTGGATGAGATTGTAGCTGCAGGCAACCCAGTTCCCCCCGAGCACATCATCGATTCAGAAGGTTTTGCAGATGACATCATGCCTTTGGGTTGGGAATATGAATATTATCCCAATGGGAAATTGATGTGTAAAAAGCACCACCAAACCATTGTCGCTGAAACTGAGGCGTCTTATGATGGAAAGTCCACGTTGGAAGGTCCGTATGAACTTTGGAACGAGCAAGGAAGTCTGCTCATCAAAGGGCAATACATTGAGGGCCGAGAACATGGCATTTGGAATCAATTCCATCTGAATGGAAAGCTTTCGGGTGTGCAACAATATGACAATGGCACGCCTATCGGCACTTGGCGCTCTTATCATGAGAATGGAATTACCTCATATGAAGCTTTCCATGATGTCGATGTTTTCAATTGTTTTACACCGCATGAGTTGTTTTATAATTCAAATGGTCAATTGTTGCAGGAGAAATGGATCAAGTCCAATGGTCAGGGTTTCAATCGAAAATGGAACGATAAGGGTGTAATGATTTATGAAGAAACCTACATGAACGGCCCAAGTCCTCAATACCCTGAGGCCCGGAAAGAATGGTACCCATCGGGTCAATTGAAATACTTAACCCATCTGAATGGACGCCGAGATACAGCGTATTTGAGTTATTATGAAAATGGGGTAATGGAAAAGATCAACAGAGATGGTATCCATTATCAAATGCAAAAGGAACAATATCCCAATGGTCAATTGAAAATGTTCTCTGAGGCTACCCATTTTTTGGATGATACACGCTACCATTACGAAGCTTATTATCCCAATGGAAATCTATCTCAACAGAGCGATCGAAATAAGGACACCACCATCGAAAAATATGGTTTTATGAATGGTCAAATGCGCGTCATCAATCGAAAAGTGAAATTCAATTTGGATGGCAAATATTCAGAATGGGACAGTTTGGGAAAGGTGATCTGGCAATGTGATTACAAGAATGGATTACGCACCAACAAAGGGGAGGGACAACCACCAAGACCTTATAAGGCATTGTCCAAATCAGAAGAAATCAAGGTTGCCGGATTGGTGAAATACAGTGTGGCAAGTGGTATGAGAACATATTTGAGTAAGGATAGTTTGCAATGGCAAATAGAACAAACCATTCGCGCGTTGGGTTATTTGACCCAAGATTGGAGGGATCATTTACTGAATATCCATGATTCATCCAGTGAAGGTTTTCAATATCAAATCATTCGGAAAACATTGGCGGCTGATTCATTAGAGAAGGAATTGCAATTGTTCATGGATTCGTTGGGTTTATCCTTCCACAAAAAAATTGATGCCAATAGTAACTGGTACACCGCCATTTATGAATGTCAAGATTTTTATTCGGTCATGGAATTGACAGCACGCTTTAACCGCCGATTCAATAAGATGCCCGTTCAGATTCATTATTATAATCCGTCTTTGTATCAGAATTGGAATATTGATTACGGATTGAAAAGAACACGAGAGTATCATTCAACCGTTGATGTTATTAGAACTGAAGTGGACAATGTGCTGATTTTTAAAGTAGGATTGGGCTTTACGCAACGCCATTTTGTCTTGTACTTGGATGACATGGAACCTTTGAATAGGATGTTTGATTGGGAATTACCCGTTCAACCAATAGAGCCTATGTTGCCTTGGGATTGATTAAATGACTACCTAATTTCAATAATTGCAAACTGGTTATTTTCTAATATTATTTTATGGTGAGCATCGAGATTATAGTTCAATTTCAATCCAAGAATAATTTTTGGGATGATTTTATCTAATTGCTCCTTTTTGACAAAAATGAATCTGTTACGAATAAATTGATTGTGGGAATGAATTTGATTTGGAAAAGGGGAGGAGGACAACCAGCCCATTATGTTGATGTTTTTATTGTCAAAAAAATTTGTAATACTCATCGGGGATAGCCATTCTAAATAAAAAGATCCAGGAAGCAGTACTAGAGGGTTACTCTTTTTTTCAAGATACACATTCAAAAGCTGAATTTGGGCATTATATGTTTCTTTCTCTGAATTATCGGTATTGTTGGCTTTTACAAATGAGTAAATATTCACAATACAAATAAAGATCAACGTTATAGGGAGAAACGAATTTTTACGAATTTTGTTTAATGTGAATGGAAGAAGGATAAGCATGATTGGCAACATGGCTGAGATAAATACTCTTGGTTTCAAGGTGGCATCCATAGACAAAATGATACAAATACCCAGGAAAATTGGTAGGGTGACTAACCAAGTTGTTTTTTCTGTGTTGGTTTTATTAATACACAAAACTAACGTGATGATAATAATTGTCAGAAGTTGCAATTTGTAAGTGAAAATTTGTGGAAGTATTTGATTCAATTTTGATCTGATTGATGCACCATGAATATCGTTGTGAATTTGAGTTAACTCATCAATAGTCATTTGGTCAGTGTCAGGAAGGAAGTTTCTCAAAAGGAAAAAATTGACGGCTTCTTTCTGGCTAGATGGTCTATAGTTGTAATAATTTGGATTGTCATTTATTTTTCCTCGAATGCTGTTGTATTCTATGTAGTCAGACCATTTGGGATCACTCTTATAGTATGTGTAATTGAGAAACTCAAGTGAAAGAGCGATAAGAATAATCGGAGATATAGTTTGAATTGATTTTTTTACTTGGAATTTATTCATTCGTATCAAATAAAAAATTAGAATTATCAAAACGAGCATAGCTGCATGGAGTCTGAGGCAGCAGGCCAATCCAAATAAAATATAGGTTAAGAGCCTACGAGGGAAGTGGTGAGGTTTAAACAATGAAAACGCTGCCACACTCAATAAGGCGCTTGTAGTGGTGAACTGTAACCTGACAATTAGTAGGCATTCAAAGCTTAGGAACAATGCAACAAATAGTATTTTTAAATACAATGCATCTAATTCTTCAATAATATACTTGATTAAAATGAATATTGATATGGCGTGTAGGGTTAAAAGAAATAAAGTGTAATGTTCAAAACCGGGGATGTTTAAATATAAATATTTGAGCATTAAACCGATGGGTACACCAATGAAAACGAGATGTTCATTAGGTGTTCCAGTAATGACACCAGAGGATATCAATAACATGATGATATCGTCATTGGTTTCATACCGAATATTAAGAAACAAGGTAAAAACAGAGATGAACAGCACCGTCAAAAAACCTAGAAATACATAATGCTTGGGCTGTAACATACCCGACAAAAGTAAGGATTTCTTGATAAATTTGCCATTAAAAGCCCACAACTTGACTTTACAACAATTGCAATACATCGTCGCTTTGGCTCAGTATGGCCAATTTGTGAAAGCCGCCGAATCCTGTTTTGTCACCCAGCCCACGCTCACTATGCAGCTTCAGAAGTTGGAAGAGGAGGTTGGAGGACTTTTGTTCAATCGCGACAAATCTCCTGTAACGCCCACGCCATTGGGAGAGGCCTTCTTGGAACGCGCCAGGGTTATTTTGAAAGAAGTGGAAGGCTTGAAGCAATTGGTCAATGATGAGATTGACAAAATCGAAGGAACTTATCGCATCGGCGTTATACCTACCATCGCTCCTTATCTCATGCCTCGGCTTATTCCTCAAGTTCTCAAAGCCAATAGCAAGGTGAAGATCAAGGTCTACGAGTTGCGAACAGATGAGGTCATCGATGGTCTAAAAAAGGGAACCATTGACCTGGGCATTGCGGCTACACCTTTGGTGGAGGATTTGATCAAAGAGGTTCCTGTTTATTTTGAACCGTTTGAAATTTACATTCACCCTGATCATCCCAAATCAAAAATCGAAACTTGGTCAACACTGGATTTAGAGTCCAATGAAATGCTCATCTTGGATGAAGGGCATTGCTTCAGAGATCAAGCCTTGGCCATTTGCGCACGCGCAGGAAAGAAGATGAACAAAGGTTTTGAATACCAAGGCGGGTCATTGGAAGCATTGATGGGGTTGGTAGACAAAGGATTGGGTTATACCATGGTGCCAGCAATGGTTCAAAAACACAAGCAAGGAGAAGGGCAAATTCGTTGTTTTAAAACACCACGCCCAGTTCGTGAAGTGTCCATCGTGGTACACAAGAGTTTTGCCAGAACGGCCTTCATTGAATGGCTGCAAGGACAGATTGAAAAAGTTGTTCCAAAAGACTACCTTCAACCCAAGAAGGTAAAGCGCATCAAGTGGAAGTAATTATTTGCTATTAAAACCAACCGAAAGCCCCAAACGGAATCCCAAAGGTTGTTGAGCATCGTAGTTGTAATAGGAGGCCAAATAAGGGCTGATGAAATCTACATTTCCCCAGTTTAAAGGAAATACTCCCCGCAGGGTGAGATTCCCACTGACTTGGGACCATTCAGATCGAGGCGTGTCGATAAATCTGTATTCTCCCGCCAATGGATTAATGGCGAGGTGCAGCTTTCTTTTTTCATTTCCAATGTACACTCCGACACCTTCAGGAAGCAACATGCAGATGGCGCCAATAGCGGCTGTTATTCCACCTTCTTGTCCAGCAGCGCCCATTAATGCGGCACCAAGCATCAATCCTGCACTTCCTCTGACATAAATCCCTTTTCCGGGGATACCCATTCGGATACTGTAATTGAGCGTGAATTTCTTTTTAATGGGGATCCAAGCATCTAATCCCAAAGCCCCATAACTGGAATGATTGGTCTGATTAAATTCACCGGTAATCGCTCCAGATAGCGTTGATTGGGTTTTTTCTTGAGTAAATCCTTTTGCCGTTACGGTGATTAAAATAAGAATCACGAGTGCCCGCGGAATATTCATTGACTAACTTTTTCGTTGTTGTTCTTTGATTCGATTGAAAATGGCAATGGTAGTTCCAATCACCATAATGAAACATCCCAACCACAATAGGTTGATCCAAGGGAAAATCTCTGCGCTCAAAATCAACAAATCCTTCTTATGGCTTTTGTGCTGTTGCGCTTGCAATTCCAATTGTCCATCTCTCTCTACCAATCCCAGCAATAATCCAAACTTTTTAGACTCACTGGGGAAAATCTGTCCTACGCCATTTTTGCTGGCCATGACCAGAATCATCTTCTCTTCTGCAATATTTTCCTTCAGCGTAACAAAGACCCTTTTGGCCACGATGTCTTGAGGCAATGATTCCGGCATCGGACCTGCATCAACGATGCTATCAATTTTAAAGTCAATGGTCTCCGTGAGTTTCACATTTTGACCTTCAGCCACGACACCTTTAATCGGCTCTAAATACCCGTTGGCATCGGTCTTGGGATCTTCCATCGCAATGTACTTGATGTAGGTGTACAAGTCATTGTCTATGCGATGCTGGATACTGGGTTCTCTTGAATTTCCTTTGGGGGATTGAAGCACACTGGGCTCCAACGTAAAAGCAAAGTCGCCAACGCTGCCAGGTTGCCACAATTTGGCCTTTTGTTGGACATCATATCTGGGTGAAGGAACCACACTCCACAAGGAATCTTCACTCCAATCTTCAAGGAAATTATCTGTGGCCTCATGGGTTTTCATACAACGAAAAACCATTCCTTGCATGGAGCGGTAGTCGCCTTCTTGGTATTGAATTTTCTCTTTGTTATAAAAGTCAACTTTCACTTTGAGGTGAGCGCCTTCCTTGTACTTTTCCTTGTATACGATGAAGTAGTCACCCATGGGCATAGTATCTCCTTGCAGAATCATCAAATCCTCCATGTTGTTGAACTCCTTGTCCAAATCGGCCACGTTACCCACGCGATTTTCAGAGATGAAAAAGTTTCTTGAAGTGGATACCACGGCACCCAATATGAGCATGGCAAATCCAATGTGCGCAATACTGGCGCCAATGGATTTGAATCCGCCCTTCCACACCTTGCTCCAATAAATCGCATTGGCCACCAACGCAAACAACGTGGTGAACACCAAAAGCAGGATGGGCAATTGCTCATCGTTAAAGCTCGTGAAGAAATAAAGCAAAACCGTTATGACCAATGCGATGATAAAACTAGGGGCCATTTGCCCCAAGAACTTTTTGAATGAAGTGGTCTTATAAGCCAAATATTGTCCGATGGCAATGATGCTGAACAACAATATTGAAAGTGGAACTTGCACTTTGTGATACACTTCAAATCGCTCGGTGTCAGATGGTGCTGAAAATTGATGATCGGCCAATTGCTTGGCAAATTCCCAACCGGCCGTTTCATGCATCCATTTAAAGAAAGACTCAAAAGGAACCAAGAAGATGTTTCCGACATTGATGGACGTAACCACCGTGACGTGAATGGACATCAATATCAATACAACGGATCCAATGTACATCCAGAACTCTCGGCTAGATAACGCTTCCTCATCCTCTGGCGCACGGTAATAGCGGCGATAAGCGATCCACAAATACAAGGCAGATACACCTATGAAAATCAAACAAAGGGCAGGAATCCAGGTTCCTTCACCGGGTAGTAAATCCTTTTCGGTGGTTTCAGGTAAGGTAAGCAGATTGCCCAACGCCAATATCAGGAGTATGGCACAGATGCCCAAATATCCAATGCGAAAGGCATTCTTGGGCATCATCATCCAAGTGCTCAAGGCAACATAGAACAACAGATAAACAAGAAGTTGTGCCAAAATACCACTGTCTACAAAACTGTGAACACTGCTGTCCCCTAATACACCGCTGCGGGTCAAAAAAGTGGAGTACAATACCAAAATAAAACTGGACAGAATGAGCAATAACGTTGTGAATGCGCTGATGGGTTTTCTTCGGTTGATCAACAATAAATGCGCTCCACCCACCAATGTCAACCAGGGCACTAGGGATGCGTTTTCAACAGGATCCCAAGCCCAAAAACCGCCAAAGCCCAAAGCTTCGTAGGCCCAAGCTCCTCCCATTAGAATACCCGTTCCCAAAATCATTACCCCAAAAAAGGCCCATGGTATCGCAGGTTTCATCCATCCTTTCAAATCTCTCTTCCACAATCCAGCAATCGCAAAAGCAAAAGGTATCAGGGTTGAAGCAAAACCAAGGAATAGGGTAGGGGGATGAATGGTCATCCAATAATTTTGCAACAATGGATTCAATCCTTTTCCATCTTGAAAAGTAGGCAATGACAAATATTCTGGATTCTTGGTCCACGGCAAATTGGCATTGGATACAACATCGCGAAGAAGGATGAATGGATCGCTTCCAAACTGAAAATCCCCAAAATAGACACCCAATAGCATGGAGGAAAGAAATACTTGCACGCCCGCTACAATCGTCATGGTGCGCGCTTCCCATTCCTTGGCGGTGCGCATCAACAACAATCCCAATACCACATGCCAGAATATCCATAGGATAAAACTACCTTCTTGTCCTTCCCACAAACAAGCAAACATGTACTTCCATGGCATGCCATTGTTCAAATGATCAAAAGCATATTTGTACTCATAGTAATGGCCAAATAGGATGCTCAACATCATGGCGATAATGCCAATCACCGCAAAGCTGTGCAGATAAAATCCGTAGCGAGCAATCTTTTTCCAGTGGCTTTGCGCTTCTTTTTCGAAAAGATAAAAAGCAATGGCGCTGACCAAAGAAGCGGCAAAAGACAAAGCGACAAAAAAATGGCCCAATACACCGGGCCAAAGATGTTCATTTAAATATTGAACGTTTTCCATTGAATTATTTTAAGGAATGTTGTTGTTCGTTGTACTTGCTGGGGCACTTCATCAACATGAAGTCAGCATGAAAAATCTGGTCGGCTCCCATCTTGCCCTCAATGGTGAGTGATTCACTTTGCTCCAATCCCATGGGCTTGCCATCTTTTTGGATCAATTCTACTTCACACTTTTGACCGCTTTTATCAATCACGTAAAAAGCAGTTCGATTGGGATTTTGGGTCGGATTGTATTCCACCATTTCTGTTTTATCCAAGCTGCCAACAATCTTGACTTTTTTATCCATTTGCTGCGCCGCTTCCGCAAAAGTGACGGACTCATTGCTCGCATTAAAGGTCATGATGATGATTCCCGCGACAAGGGCAATGATGACAGCCAATATGATCTCCGTTTTTTTCATGATTTACTTTTTCAGTTGGTCAATTTTCTTATTCAAGCGAAACAAATAAAAAAAAAGTCCAACGAGAATAACCAAGATGACAGCAACCACAACATTGATTTTTCCGGAACGAAAAAAAGTTTCTTCCAAAACCGATTGGGAGAAGCCCAAATGATAGGTGAAAAGAAACGCCAAAGTGCAAATGATTTTATGCGGCATGATTGTCTTGTTTTAATAATTCAAATTTTTTCTGAATGGTGTAGATCCAATATCCCAACATGGCCCAACCCACGACTGCTGGGTAAAAGACCGTTCTTAAGCTTGAGTCCAAATCGTATTTACTAAATGCAGGATTGCCACTTTTTCCCGGATGCAAACTGGTATCCACCATTCGTGGCATCACCATCAAAAGCAAAATCATTAAGATAAAAGCAAAGATGTTGAAGACTGCCGAAAGGCGGGCGCGCTTTTGTTCGTCCTCAATGGAATTGCGCAACAAAACATACGCCGCATAAACGATGAACACAATCATGGCACCATTTAACTGTGGGTCGCGGGTCCACCATGTTCCCCAAGTGAATCGCGCCCAAATTGAACCAGTAATTAACCCCAATACACAAAACACCAAACCTACCTTGGCAGAGGCTACAGCCACAATGTCTTTGTCCCATTTGCCGTTCAAAACTTTAAAGCTGGCCACCAATGAAATGCCCATTAAAAAAAACATGGTGAACCACATGGGGACATGAAACATCAAATTGCGGATGGTCTCAAAAAGAATGGGCTGGAAAGGGAACCCCCAGTGTTGGTGTTCTTCCTTGTCGATGTTCGTTTGAATCTCGGGAAGCTTTTTTGTCTCGTCAATGGCAATGTCATTGAAACCAACAGCACTAGAAACATAAACGGCTCCATCTTTTGGTGTGTAGGCATAAAATGCAACTTGTGTGGAGGGCAAAGTGTCGGGAAGCGTGACTTCAAATTGAAATTTTGCATCGTCCGAAACATGTAATATTTTTCCTTCTATCCATTGTGTCCCAATGGAAATAAAGCCTCTCAATGTAGATTGATCTTCAAGAAAATGGGTGTTGTATCCCGTGAAGGTGATGGTGTTATTTCCCTTTCGGATTTCGTTGATATCAACGGACAAGCCTCCGGGTACGAGGGGGGTAAGTAAGCTAAAAAGGGTTACGTATGTGAGCAAGATAACCGCAAGAAATTTCCACCAATTTTTCATCATTTCTTTAATCTCTCCAAAGGTAAGGATACAATAGGTTTGACAATCCAAAAGGCAATAGATTCATCATGATAATCAACAACCAGCCCCATTGCGCTTGTTGTCCGGGATCAGCCAACGCTTCTTTTTTCATTAAGGCTACTGCTGCATACAAGACAGGAATTAAAACAGCAAAACTCAAGATGGCCGTGATGCCCCCAGGTTGATTGGTTTTTTGGGCTATTCCACTTACGAAACTCAACGAAATACCCATGGCCATGCCGATCAAGCAAATGGCTAAGAACAAAGTGAATGCATTGGGGATTTCCGTCCAATCGTTTCCAAAGTAAAAGAGGAGCATGAACCATTGGAATAGAAATAGAACGGATAGAAACAAACCATTGTAGATGGACTTGACGGTAGCAAACATTCTGGGAGAAGTGAGCTGATAATACAAGGATCCACTTCCGTTGTGGGCATTGAATTGATCTTTTTGAATGCTATGAACACCAGCAAACAAAGCAGCAATGCTCCAATAACTCAAAAGAAAAGTACCATCTTGAATTTCACCGTTCAGCAAATAGGCTGCATAAATTGAGCTCAGGCCAAACACCAATACGCCCATTATGGTCTGCTGGCTTTTGAAGTCCAATTTCAACATCCACAAGAATAAAGCCCAATGCTTTTGCATGGCCCAAAGATAGGAATGCGATGGCTGTGGTGGATGTTTTTTATCAGTGCTGCCCGAACAATCTTGGGTTAAATTTGTTTGTTCAGCATGCAGAAAATATTTCTCTCTACATTATTCATCCTTGCGACCATCTGCGGTATGGCGCAATCCGGAAAAATCTTTGGAAAAGTAACCGATCAAATCACAGGAAATCCCTTAGCCTTTGCACCAGTGGCCATTCAAGGTACCGGTTTTGGCGCATTGAGCAACGATTCTGGATATTATGAAATCACCAATTTGAAACCAGGTCTTTACAATGTTGAATGCACCTTTCTGGGTTACCAAAAATTCATTCAATTTGAAGTCGAGGTAACCAACGCACGTTCTGCGGTTTTGAACATTGCGTTGAGCCCAGATGTCAAATTGGGCAAGACCTTGGAGATTGTCGGTTCCAATATCACCAATCGGGATGAGTCGCCCATTTCGGTGCGCAGCATTGGTGCCAATGAGATCAAGAGAAACCCTGGTGGAAACCGTGACATTTCAAGAGCGATTCGCAGTTTACCAGGTGTCGCTGCCATTCCTTCATTCAGAAACGACATCATCATCCGTGGCGGTGCATCTTCCGAAAATCGTTTTTACATCGATGGGATTGAGATCCCAAATATCAATCACTTCGCCACACAAGGCGCCAGCGGCGGTCCTGTTGGAATGATCAACGTCGATTTGATTAGCAAGGTTCAATTTTATTCGGGTGCTTTTCCCGCCATGCGCGGCAATGCCATGAGTTCCGTTTTTGAATTTGATTTCAAAGAGGCCAGAAGAGACAAGGCCACAGTCAATGCAGTTCTCGGAACCAGTGATTTGGGTATCACCTTCGAAACACCCACAGGGAAAAATTCAGGTTTGCTGGTTTCAGCCAGAAGGTCATACCTGCAAGGCCTCTTCAGCATTTTGGGCTTACCCTTCCTGCCCATTTACAATGATATCAATGCCAAATGGAAATGGGACATTGACAAGAAGAACAAATTGACTTTTATCGCCATTGGTGCCTATGATCAGTTTGAATTGAATCTCAAAGCCGCTGAAGATACCAGCGCTGAGAGTTTCTTGGAGAACAAATACATTCTGGATTACTTGGGCATTTTTGAGCAATGGAGTTATTCCACAGGACTCAAGTATGAACATCTCAAGGACAACGGCAATTGGACGGTGGTACTGAGCAGAAACCAACTGCAAAACGACAACTACAAGTATTACAACAACGATGCGTCATTGCCTAAAAAGTATGATTATCGCTCCAATGAATCAGAAAACAAGTTCAGAGCAGAAAGAAGAATCTTTGGTGACAACGGTTGGAAAGTAAGCTATGGAGTTGCTGGTGAGTGGGCACAATACCGCAACAATAGCTTTACCCAAGTGTATCTTTTGGCACAAGATTCTTTGGTCAATTTGGTGAGCAACACCAAGGCAGGTTTATTCAAATATGGCGGCTTTGCCCAAGTGAGCAAAACCATGTTGGAGAACAAATTGGTCTTGTCTTATGGAGCCAGAATGGATGGAAACAATTGGGGGAATAACATGAAGAATCCTTTGGAACAATTCAGCCCCCGTTTTAGCGCACGATACAGCTTCGCACCCCAATGGACTTTGAACGCCAACACCGGTATTTACTATCAGTTGCCCGCATATACTGCCTTGGCTTATACCGATAATTCTGGGGCATATGTCAACAAAGACATCCGTTACATCCAAAACAAACAATGGGTAGCGGGTGTGGAATACGATTGGCAAAAAAGAAATTCAGTGATTACCGTGGAAGGTTTCTACAAGCGCTATGACCGATATCCGATTTCACAGAATCTGGGTGTGAGCTTGGCGAATTTGGGAGCCGATTTTGGCGTGGTTGGCAATGAGGCCTTGTCTTCCAATGGTCTTGGAAGGGCTTATGGTGCAGAGCTTTTGTTCCAACAGAAATTATTCAATAATGCCTACGGAATTCTAGCCTACACCTGGGTTCGCAGTGAGTTCACCAATGCCAATGGTCAGTTTGCTCCTTCCAGCTGGGACAGCCGTCATATCATTTCGTTGACAGGTGGTAAAAAGTTTGGAAAGAACTGGGAAATTGGTGGTCGTTTTGCTTTCAGTGGTGGATTGCCTTATTCGCCTGACAATGTGGAAGCGTCGATGCAAACTTTCTATTGGGATCAATTTGGTTTTGCCCAAACCAATTGGCAATTGGTCAATACCAAGCGCATCAGTATCTATCATCAATTGGATATCCGAATAGACAAGAAATGGTTCTTTAAGAAATGGTCTTTGAACGCTTTCTTGGATATTCAGAACATTTATGGTTACGCTACCCAAACCAAACCTGCATTGGATGTGCAGCGCAATGCCAATGGAAGTCCAATTGTGGATCCAAATGATTCTTCACGATATTTGCCTCAAGTGATTCCTCAGAACAATGGCTTTACTCAGCCTGCGATAGGAATCATAGTGGAGCTATAATGCGTATCGATAAATTTCTTTGGTGTGTGCGTTTGTTCAAAACGCGCTCATTGGCTACTGAGCAAGTAAAGCTCGGTAAGGTGCTGTGCCACGGCGAAGCATTGAAGCCAGCCAAAGAATTGAAGGTAGGTGAGGAGTTTCAAATCAAACGTGGCCCTGTCTTATTTTCATACAAAGTTTTGGCTTTTCCAAAAGCGCGTCAAGGAGCCAAGTTGGTCAGCGCTTACATGCAGGATACCACCAGCGAAGAAGAAAGGAAAAAATGGTTGTTGCTTCAAGAGCAATTAAAATTAACCCGAGATAGAGGAACCGGAAGACCAACCAAAAAGGACCGAAGAGAAATGGATAATTTCATGGATTGGTTTGATGAGGAGGATTTGGAGGGAGAATCATGAATGCTTTGCTGTTACAAACCATTCGCAAACACGTATCTCTAAATCACAATGAGGCGGATAAGCTTTGTGGTTTTTTTGCAGCAAGGTCGTTCGCTAAAAGAGAGTTGCTCTATCCCGAAGGAGGCGTTGCCAAAGAAGTTGCATTTGTTGGAAGCGGCGTGATGCGGGTTTTTGCTTTGGATCAATCCGGCCATGAATGGACATTACAATTCGCTCCTGCTGATTGGTGGATCACGGATCTTTCTAGCTTCATCAAACAGCAACCTTCCCAATGGAAAGTAGAGGCGCTTGAACCAACCGAGGCATTGCTGTTGTCCAGGGAAAATCAATTGGCGCTGTTCGAGGAGATTCCCGCAATGCAAGCTTATTTTAGAATCATCACAGAAAATGCATTGGTCGCCCATCAGCAGCGGCTTCAAGATGTTTTGGGCTCACCGGCATTGGATCGTTACAAGGCATTCTGTCTCAAATACCCCTCCTTGGTCGATAACATTTCTCAGAAATACATCGCTTCTTATATCGGGGTTTCTCCCGAATTCCTCTCCAAAATGAAAGCTGAAATTCTCAGAGGAAAGAGATAATTTATTAATCTAGATTAAGTGCATTCAACTGAAAGAAGGCGGAAGTTTGTAGCAGTAATCAAAAATGAAATGGACAGGAGTGCTTTTCTTAAGAAGGGATTGTTGGGAACGGGAATGTTGGTTGCTGCCGGTGCTGCCGGTAAAATATTGCAGAACAGCATCGATGAGCTACATCCCCTTCAGCCACAATTGGCCGATCCCAACATTGGATTCAATCATTTACCGATAACCACAGATACGATGGAAGATCATTTTGTTTTGCACGAAGCGGCCTCAAGAGGACTCGCTGATCATGGCTGGCTCAAGTCAAGACACACATTTAGTTTTGCACAATATTACAACCCAGAACGCATGCACTTTGGAGTGTTGCGCGTTTTGAATGACGACCACATTTTGGGTGGTACTGGTTTTGGAACCCATCCCCATGACAACATGGAAATTGTGAGTATTCCTTTGGAGGGGGCGCTCAAACACAAGGACAGCATGGGCAATACTGCCATCATTGCCGAAGGAGATATCCAAGTCATGAGCGCGGGCACTGGAATTCAACACAGTGAGTTCAATAATGATCAAAACGCAGATTGTCGTTTTTTACAAATTTGGATTTTTCCCAACAAGAAAAATGTCGAGCCACGTTATGATCAGTTGACTTTGAAAAAAGAAGAGCGCCACAATCAATGGCAACAAATATTGTCCCCCAATCCCGATGATGCCGGTGTGTGGATTCACCAAGATGCTTGGTTTCATTTAACAGAAATGGACCAAGATCAATCATTGACTTATTCTTTGAAAAAACCGGGCAATGGGGTGTATTTCTTCCTCTTGGATGGCGAAGTAAAGATCAATGGAAAGGAGATGAAATCGCGCGATGGTTTGGGTGCTTGGAACAGAGATCAATTTGAAGTAAGTGCCCATAAGCCCGCGCAATTGTTGGTGATGGAAGTTCCCATGGGACTTTGATGATGAAGATAAAAATGAAATAAAATCTAAATGAGTACAAAGAAAAAATGGATCTTAGATCCTACCCACAGTGAAGTGGGATTCAAAGTGAGACACATGATGATCTCCAATGTGGCGGGTGTTTTTCATGAAGCGAGCGCCACAGTTCAGGCGTCAGAGGCCGATTTTTCTGATGCAGAGATCGAGTTTGATGCCAATATTGCCTCCATTGACACAGGTAATGCTCAGCGAGATGAACACTTGGCTTCCGCCGAATTTTTTGATGCGGCCATTCACCCAACCATGCGCTTTGTCTCAACTTCATTCGCTAAGAATGAAGGTGGAGATTATTCCTTGCAAGGGCTTTTGAACATCAGAGGAAATGAACGCCCCATCACTTTGCATGTTGAGTATGCAGGCACTGTTGTCGATCCATACGGTCAAACCAAGGCGGGATTTGACATTCAAGGAAAGATCAGTCGAACAGAATACGGTTTGACATGGAATGCCGTGACAGAAGCAGGTGGAGTAGTGGTCAGTGATGAAGTGAAATTGAGCTTGTCAATACAAGTTGTATTACAAGCCTAACGCCA
Organism: Bacteroidota bacterium; assembly: GCA_039798325.1. Lineage (GTDB taxonomy): Bacteria > Bacteroidota > Bacteroidia > Flavobacteriales_D > Sanyastnellaceae > CAMCTV01. Next base: position 5,784 of record JBDKGG010000004.1, on the reverse strand, counting down.
ATTCATGCGTAAAGTTAAAGGCTGCAGCAATGCAGCCTTTTTTATTCGACTACCATTCTGCGGGTATAGTGTTTTTCATTGGCGTTGATTTGAATCAGATACAATCCTGCCGACCAATCTGCGTCTAGCGCCAATTGGCCAATCCCAGCAGAAACCATTTCTTGTCGAATAATTTTACCCTTCGCGTCTGTAATGGTGATTTGAATAGGTTTTTTTTGTTCCGGCCATCGGATGGTAAAATGATCTTGAGCCGGATTGGGATAAACTTGAATCGGGAAATAATTTTTTATGACTTCGTCCACATGAATCAAATTGGTTTCAAATCGGAAGGAGTGAACGATGTCCTCTCCAAAGTCCCGCTCAAACATAATGAAGTCACCACCGGATACACGGTCAAATTTCGAATAACCATTGCCGTCATCATTGGCAAAGAAATTTAATCCATCGCCATCGCTGTCTTTCAGGTGGAAAGTATAACATCCTGCATTGAGACGCAAAGTGTCTTTGTAAGTAAAGTTAGGTGTATCAAAACCAGTTCGTTCAAAAACGACATTCCCATCAATGTCTTTCAATTGATAAGACGACTCATTATAGGCTCCATTGGTGCGCAGATAAATGATCAAGCGGTTGTCATCCGTGTTGGGGAGATAGGTGTAAATGGGAGGGGCAATAAATGAAGAGTATCCGTGATTGTTGCTTGGATTCTCATCATTGGTCTGCACGATATCTACAAAAAAGCCGTGAAGTTCATTGGTCGTCAAATTCCAGATTTGGCTATTCTCAAATGGAAGGAAGACATCGGCACGCTCATCAAAGGCAAGATTACCGGTCCATTCAAAGGTTTCGTTTATGCCAGAACCACTGAATCCGTAGTGGAAAGTAAGGCTTTGTATCGGATTTGCCCCTTTGTTTTTAATGACAACATGCGCATTGTCACAGATGGGATTCCATCGGCTGTAAATTTTGGTGGTGCTGGGCGAAAGAATGCTCTCCAATGAAACGTCATTGCCCTGAAGATTAGGACCGTAAAATACAGCCTGACTCTCGGTGACATAATTGCCGTAGGGGTCATAGGTGATGTCATAGTCGACATCAACGGCTCCATTTTGCAGGAAAGGGGTGAGTTCAAATTCTCTTGTGGTTCCTTCTTTTCCGGGGCACCAACCAGCACGGGCATAAATCCAAGTGCCGCCTTGAGGATACAATGGATTCTGATCGCATTCTTCCATGATCTCCCATTGGAATTGGTTTTGTCCGTTTACTTTTAAATAATGGGTGTTATAACAAAATTCCCCGCAATTGTTGACATCGTTCCCAAATCCATGACCTGTCAGTGTCGTTCTCAATTTGACAGCGCTCTCATCTGGATTCAGTGAAATGTTTTTCGTTGTAACGTAGTTGTCAAAGCCACTCAATCCCCAGTTGCCCTGCCAAACATTCTGCAATCTTGTGACATGTCGCGCTTCGGGCCCTTCTATAAATAGGAACTTGAGATCCAACAATTCTTGCCAGTTCCCGGCCTCCAATTGAACAGAATCACGCAATAATGGAGCGAAATCTGTGACATCAAAAATCCAAGTCCAACCATCTTGTAAATCCAAGTTGATTCCGTATGGAGTAATGTATCTTCCGAGCTCGTAACGATGGATGACTTCTGCAGGTGCACTATAATACCACAAAGTGTCATTGCTGAAATTGATCAGTAGGTTGGCCAATGAGTCGCTGACATTTCCATTGATGTCATAGTAGAAGGAATAGGGTTGAGTGTATACGGCGGTTGAGCTCTCAATTTGTACAGCGTGATGGTCGATGACAAAGCTTGTCAAATAGTCGGGATTTTGCTCATAGGGAATGTACTGCTGAATCGTATCATTCATGATGGCTCCATTTCCTGAGTAGAATGTTAGGGCAGGAAATGGGATCTCTTCGAAATTTTTGAATATCTCTTCTTTGTCATACAATACAAAAAGCGGATTGCCTTGAATGATGCCGTCGTGATTGTTGGGCGATTGGTCATTCACTGTATTGTCAATTTGGTCGAAATCATAGTAAATGAGAAGGTCGCCGTAATTGGGGTGATTGACATTGGGCCTTTTGTTCATCCAATTTTGAATGGTGGCAGCATCCAATGCTGCGCCAAAGATTTGAAAATCATCTATGTCACCTCGGTAGTAATTGCTCCAAGTGCAAGCGGATCCAATACTGAACTGCACAATGCCCGCCATGCTTTTGGTGAGATTGGTCCCAGAATGCCAAAGAAAGCCGTTCAAGTATATTTTCATTTCTCCCGTGTTGTTGTTTTTTACAAAACTCCAATGGTTCCAAACGCCCTCATAATCTGCAGGGTTGGCTGCTTTGTCAATTCTATCATAACTTCCTGAAAAACCAGCATCCCAGTACACGCGCGAGTTGCTCCAAGGTATGTGGGTATTCAAGATTCTCTGGTTATTGGCATTTTTTGCTTCAAAGCATGTTCCGTTTTCTGGTTGTGCATTGGCATCACCACGCAACCAAAATGAGATGGTCACTTCATCACTCAAATTCGAAAAGGCAGCAGCCGGTATTTCAATTTTATCATTGCCATTTAAACGCAAGTAATGATCATTGATCGATGTTTGTCCGATTATGTTGTTGTTCACCATGGCCTCAATGCCAGTGGATGCACCAGAAGCATAGGTGTGATAAAAGCAAACCACAAGGTTGGATACTCCATCCCAATAATAAGGAGTGTTGAATACGATGTTGACCTGGTTGCCAGCACTCCATTCCAAATTGTTATGGAAAACTTCAGTCAGCGGTCCATTGAAATTACCATTGAGTAAACTGAGATTTGTAGACCCCAAAGAGACAGTTGCACTGTAAAGAATTTGGTCAGCATTATTTTGGGGCCATGATAAACCTTGGAGAAATCCCGCGGATAGTCCAGCGCTATTAAGTTGAGATGCTGTGATGATAAACTGACTCAATTGCCTCCTTCCATTTCCCATGGCACTCATTGCAAGGCTTACATTTTCATTCAAAACAGTAGTGCTCAAATTCAACCAATTGTCATTGACACTATTGATGGACAAGAAGGGGATATAGTTTTGTGTCGGGGCAAACTGAAAGTGGGTAGCTACAAAGTCTTCATTATTCAACAAATAATGCGGATGTGACAGAAGATTAGAATCCAGTTGACCAGTATGCTCAAATAAGTTGTTGTAAGTTAAATAATCCCATTCACCGCAAGGATATCCCAATCCACCAGCTGTTCCCTCTGAAAAGCACTTTAGCGAATGCAACATTAAAATCTTTTGATAGGTTTTACCATTGTTAGATGAAGGAAAGTTGAACCACCTGCGCCCAGGACTATCATAGGCGGTTTGAGGATTGTTTTGTGCATCAAAAGTGAAAGTTTGGACGATGGTCGTATCTCCATTTTGAGCAAATAAAGGAGTAGGAAATGGAAGGACCATTGATGTCAAAATCGTCCATAATGAAAAAAACGCCTTGTTGCTTCGCATAAATTATAGGAATAAAGAATGCGTTAAAATAGGAATTTTATGTCATCAATATGGAGATCGATTTGCAGTTATTTTTTTTTCAGTATGCCACGAAATTGGAATTCGTCACCATTGACGGCCAAAAGATAACCTTTCTCAATGGCGGTATTTGGAATCTATACGATGGTCCTGATTTTTTGGATGTAACATTTACTGTGAATAATGAGATGTTTACAGGTGCCGTTGAAATCCATTCCAAGGCCTCGGATTGGAAGCGGCATGGTCATCAAGATGACCCCAATTATCAATCGGTCAAACTCCATTTTGTTGGTGTGTGCGATACCATTATTGAGGGTATTCAATGGCATGTCCAAGCTCCCGCTGAATGGAAAAGCCTGCCCATTTCCAAAATGGATGTCCGATCAAGGCGGCCTTTTGATTTATCGCATAAATTGAATAGAATTTATGTTTGGGATCAACGTTTCGGTAGGGAAGGGGCAGCCTTCATTCATGTGGCCAGGGCGTTGGGCAGATATGTGCAAGGAGAGGCCATGGAACTTTTGGCGATGAAATGGATTCCTTGGATGCATCGTCAGAATTGGAATGCACGCGATACCAATATCTTGATGCATGGATTAGCAGGTCACTTGAATTTACCAATGGATGTCCCTTTTTATCAAACTTGGAAAATGGACTTTGAAAACATGGGCGGAAAAACAGATAACAAATTACCATGGAATAAACGCGTGAGTTTGCATTCCCGCCAATGGCTGAAGGTTTCTCAGTTCGCTCACCTTTGTTGGCTAATGGATGGTCAGTCTTATGCAGACCTGATGCAGCGGCCTTCGGATTTTAACCATTTATTGCAGACCATTAGCGGATTGAGCTACTGGGAAAATCACTACAGTTTTGGGCAAGAAATGTCCCATAAATCGGTGGTTAACCTCACGGCCAATGCGCAATGGAGTATTTTCAAAAACACCATTCCCATTTGGGAACTTGCTTTCTAAGTCTAGATGTTGCATCTTTGAGCAAATTGATTTCCCATGCTGCACAGAGTTTCTTCCTATTTTGAAAAATATGCCTTTGGAGTTTGTGCTTCCATTGCCCACAAAATGGGCGTGAAGGTCAAGAATGTTCGTTTGAGTTTTATCTACCTCAGCTTCTTGGCGGTGGGCTCTCCTGTCGGATTGTATTTGGTACTGTTATTTTGGAAAAGACACCAAGTGATTTTTAAACCATGGCTTTGGAAAAATAGATTGGTCGAATAAAAAAGGGTTGTGATTAAACACAACCCTTTTCATTTCAAGAAGATTTTGGATTACTTCACAAAAGTCGAAGTGAACGTTTTTCCGTTGAAAGCCAATGACACAAGATACAGTCCATTGCCAAGCCCTTGGGGCAAGGCCACCAATGTTTGTCCTTTTTGTATAGTTAATCGTGCATCATCCATGACGATTTGCCCAAGCGCATTGCTGATTTGGATTTTGGCCAACCCACTAATTGGCGATTGGATTTGAATATGTGAATGGTCAACAGCTGGATTGGGAACAGTTTGCATTTGAATCTGATTAATTACCTGCATTTCATCCACACCAACAGCCAAACTCTCATCTGAGTTAAGGCGAACCATAGGAATCCCATAGGTCCATCCCCATGAGGTGCCATCATTGAACCATGATCCAGGCCATGTATTGAAGCCCGATACCGCAATGTCCGTCTCTGCTGATGAAAGCACTGAAACCAAATAGGTCTTTCCAGCCTCCAAAGAAGCGCCTGCAGTCGCGAGGATGGGTAGGGTAATGATTTTGCTGTCACCAGCAATGTTGTCATCTTCTGTGGTAACAGCATATTCAATGGTTTCATATCCTGTGTCTACCAATACTGGTGCACCCGCAGCATCAACACCTTGGAACTCATAAATCAAGCCCTTGATCAAGCTGCCTTCTCCTCCAGCAGCAAATCGCAAGGCCACCTCAATGGCGCCAAATTGATCGTTGGCTTGGATGTCATATACATTCGCAAATTCGTAGTTGGTGCTGTTTCCGTAAAACAATTGACATACTCCGTTGTCTCTGCTGTAAACAAATTCAGTAATTTCCATGTTATTTACTGCCATGTCATTGGATGGATTTTCATCGACCAATGAATCAGAGATTGGGGTAGCTGTAATCATGATGTCTCCCAATTCTGACGGCGTAAAGGTTGAAACAGCCACCAAAGTATCTTTGCCCAAAGTGGGAAGAATAACGCTATTCGCGTTCCCAAAGTATTCAGCCAATACCAAGTTTTGAGTCACAGA
>JBDKGG010000003.1:0-13221 GCA_039798325.1 Bacteroidota bacterium | reverse complement strand
ATGTTGAAAATCTTTTTGATACCATCAATGACCCCGAGAATGATGATGATTTCACACCCAATGGAAAGCTCAATTGGAATACAAAACGATATCAGGAAAAACTGAATCACATCGCTCAAGTTGTCGAGGCGGTTAAAACAGAAAATGGAAACCAATGGCCCATGGTGATCGGGTTGATAGAGGTAGAACACGCTTCTTGTCTGAATGATTTGGTGTCCAAGACGTGTTTGAATGATGGACATTATCAAGTGGCTTTTGTAGAAGGCGAAGATGAACGGGGAATTGATGTTGGTCTTCTCTATCGATCGGATCTTTTGAAAGTAATTGAAATGAATGCTTACAAAGTAGCCTTACCTGAAAATGATAAAACAAGGCATATTCTTGAGGTTGTAGCGCAACACAAAAAAGACACTTTCGTTTTTTATGTGAATCACTGGCCGAGCAGAAGTGGTGGGACAGAAAAATCAGCTCCATTGCGCATGATGGCCTCAGAGACACTGAGAAATGCCATGACCAAAAGAAGAAGTGTATGTGAAAATTGCAATGTTGTGGCCATGGGTGATTTTAATGATTATCCAGGGGATTCAAGTTTATTGAATTTGAAACAAGTGGGGGGGAGGTCCTATTCCAATGTTATGCAGGAGGGTAATCTGAAGCAAAAAGGAAGTCACTTTTACAAAGGGGAATGGGGGTTTTTGGATCAGTTTATTGTGAGCGCTGAAATGATGCTTCCCGAAAGAAAAGGCTGGAGTTTCCGAAGAGTAGAGGCCGTTGGTTTTGATTTTATGATGTATACCAATAGCAAAGGCGAGATGTCACCTGCTAGAACGTATGTGGGAGATAGTTACAAAGGAGGATACAGTGATCACTTGCCCATATTATTGGAATTGAATGATCAGAAATGAAAAAAGCCCCGAGTGATCGGGGCTTTTAATTTCGGTAAGAAAGAATTACTTCTTCTTAGCAGCAGCTTTCTTCGCTGGAGCAGCCTTCTTTGCTGGAGCAGCTTTCTTAGCAGCAGCTTTCTTAGGAGCAGCAGCTTTTTTAGCTGGAGCAGCTTTCTTAGCAGCAGCCTTCTTAGGAGCAGCAGCTTTTTTAGCTGGAGCAGCCTTCTTAACAGCAGCTTTCTTAGGAGCAGCAGCTTTCTTAGGAGCGGCGGCTTTCTTAGCTGGAGCAGCCTTCTTAGCAGCAGCTTTTTTTGCAGGAGCAGCAGCTTTCTTAGCTGGAGCTGCTTTCTTTGCAGCTTTTTTAGGTGCTGCAGCCTTTTTTGTTTTACTCATAGTATTAAACGGTTGATTGTTGCCTAATTTTTTATGTGCGACCATTGCGTTCAATGTTAGAAGTAAAAAAAATGAAAACTCATTTTGCCATCATCTCGTATTTTCATTGTAGGCAAAGGGACTTTGATTACACTGAAAATCTTCATCACTCGTCTCACTCCTTTTCGCTTCCATTTCACACGATTCAAATCTGCATCAAAAGAAAAAAGAAATTCACGATGACGTTGAAAATTATTAACAACAAAATTGTTGGTTTTAGCGCTCGTCATTTGTGTAGCACTATACCCAATAGATAGTGATAGAATATCTCTGAAAGTGTTGTTTTTATTGAAAAGTAATGTGGAATTAAAAGACAACCAGTAAGTTTGACCGTTGTAATCTTTTAAAATGCGTTGTTGAAAATTATCACCTAATTGTGAACCATTGTATTTTGGAAATGGTGTTTCGTGATAAGAAAACTTCATTTGAATTTTTTGTTCGCCCCATTTTTTTTGTTGTATTAAATGTAAAAATGAACCGGATATATTGGCCGTCAAATCCCATGGCGAGAATCCCCATTGTTTTGAAAATCCATCCAGGATTTCAATCGTTGTCATATAACTCAATGAAGAAATCGTTGCGTTTCTCAAACTTTTTTTTTCGTCATATCCTGTATGCCGATATCGTTCAAAAAAGAATCGATTCATTTGATACGTGCTGAAGGCGTGACCAGCTTTGTCCATTTGCAGCCACTCTTTTCCATCATTGAAGAAATGAAAAGAAGAACGGGGGTAATCTTGGTACCACATTTCATTCAACGCAATCAATCCCATTGAGCCAAATGCAATGGTGCCGATGGGTACTGTTTTTTGACAATTGCAAAGACTATCTGTTTTTTGTCCTGAACCATTGAGGCAGACAAGTACACATAGCGCAAAGAGAATTCGATGGATCATCTTTTGATGTTCAACCCGTTGAGATAACGCTGGTAGCGTTGCGCATTTCTTTGATGTTCATTAAAGGATGCTGTAAACAAGTGTTTCCCGCTTCCATTATCCTCCGCACACATATAGAGATAAGGATGACTTTTATATTCCAACACCGCATCCAGATATTTTTTTTCTGTGATGAAAATCGGACCTGGGGGAAGTCCATCGACGTTATAGGTGTTGAAAGGAGATTCCTGATTCAGATCTTCTTTCAAAATTCGCTGAGCCTTTTTCAATGACAAGGCATATTTAACCGTGGCATCACATTGAAGCTTCATCGGTTTGTTTAAGCGGTTGATGTAAAGTCCAGCTATGATCGGTGCTTCTTCAAAAACTTTGGTTTCTCCCTTTACCATAGACGCCAGTATATAAATCTCCTCTTGTGTTAAGCCTAGTTTTTTTTGCTTTGCCATGCGCTCTTCATTCCAGAATTCCTGATGGTATTGATGAAATCTATTGGCTGTTTTTTTTGGAGACTCACCATAGGTAAAGGCATAGGTGTCTGCAAAAAAATAAGTAGTCCTTATCAATGGATTGATGGGGCTGTCATTGGCTTGAAATATACTGTCAAAGGCTGATTCATATTCGCCAACAGTATGCCCGAGTTCATTGCTGAACACCTGAAAAAGGCTGTCGGCATTCGGTGCGATATCTATGCGCAACAAAATGTCTACCTGCTCTTTGCGTCGAAGAATATGCACCACATCAATGGGCGACAGGTCTGAACTGATCTTATATTTCCCTGCAGGAATTTCATTTAATCTTTTCAGTTTACAAGCAACAAGAAAAGATTGTTTCCAAAAGTCGTCAAAAGGCCATCTCTCAGAAACTTCTGATGGTGATGAAGCGGCTGATTGGGTAAAAATTATCTCGGCGTCGGTGGTTTTATACCACAATCCGTAAACCAATATGGAGATCATTCCGAGCAATGTGACAGCGGATAGGACAATGATTTTTTTCATGAAAGAAATTTTATGTAACGATTCACCAATTGATGACGATGCCATTCAGATTGTATTTTCTCATACCCCAATTTCTCAAATAGCCTGAGCGAGTCAGCGTTGTTGGGATGAATCACACAATGAAAACTTTGAACATTATATTTCATTTTCAAGGTTTGATGAGCAATCTTTAATGCTTCTGTGGCATAGCCTTTTTTACGGGTCTCAGGATTGGGCAAAGCAATGCCAACGCCAATGGATTTTTTTTGAGGATCCCATTGAAAAAAATCAAGCATACCTATCGGTTCATGTTGCATTTCGATGATCCATCTTTCTTGTTGGGCATGCTCTAATGAGTTCTGCTCAAATAAAAAGGAAGAAATATCGCTCTTATCAAAAGGTCCAGGTTCGTCAGTCACTTCCCAAAGCAAGGGGTTGTTTTCCCATTGAAGGATGGTGTCACAATCATGCATGGTCGCTTTGCGGATGGTGATCATGGAAATTGATTCAAACTGAGTTTTACCAAGGTGCAGGCTTCTTCCCATTCAATATTTTGGGCCGTTAACGCTTCTTGAAAAGAGGTGTTTTCCGTCCCGGGATTGAATATCACCTTTTTGGGATTGGCCTGGAGGATGTGGTCTATATAGGACGTTTGATGTTGTGGTCCGACGTATAAGGTCACAATCATTTCCTCTGAAAGGTGAGGAATATTCGGTTGAATGGCATGATTGAAAATGGTTTTGTTTTTAAGTCCAACCAATTCAATGTTGAATCCTTTGTTGAGCAGCGCTGCAGCAGCTTTGTAACTGTATCGCTCAGGATTGTCAGATGCTCCGATAATTACAACCTTCACAAGTTTATGGTTTTGTGTTATTTTTGTTCCATGTCATCAATAACAAAATTAAGCATATTGGTCGGTGCACTGATGCTGTTTTTCAGTTCATGTATCGTGAACAGAGATTTTATGTTGCAAACGGATGTTGACTACCCCTTTCAGATGCCCGTCATAGACTCGACCAATCGAGAGTTCAAAATAACACCATCGTCGGTAATCGAATTAAATGTGATGACGAGAAATGGCGATTTGGTATTCGAGTCAATTGTGCCATTGGAGAATGGTTCAGTTCAGGTAAGTCGGCTCAACAGAGCCTCTTCGCAAATGGAGTTCGTACAAGATCGTGAGGGCAATTATCTATTACCTCTTTTGGGTAAAGTAAATTTAAATGGGATGACAGTCTTTCAGGCACAAAAATATTTGGTCCAAAGATTTTCTGAATTTTTTGTAGAGCCCTTTTGCATTTTACGCATCACCAACTCACGGTTTATTTATTTCGATGGGGGAGGTGCTAGGAGCGCAGTTGTGCAGCTTCCTACGCATCGGTGTTCACTTTTGGAAGCCATCACCATTGGTGGGGGAATTAATCAACGTGGAATTAGCTCGAAAGTCAAGGTCATTCGGAAAGTAAATGGTAAAAATGAAGTTTACCTTTTTGACTTCTCTAAAATAGATGCACTTCAGTATAACGAGTTTTATATTCAAAATGGTGACATTGTTTATATTGAACCAAGACCTTTATATGCTTCAGGTTTGATAACGGTCATTTCGCCAATTGTAACGTTGGCTTCTACTATAGTTTTGTATTTATCTGTTTTAGCCAATTAAATGAAGTTAACTCAACTATCCCTTACGGGACTTATGACCATCGAACCTCGGGTATTTCATGATGAAAGAGGTTATTTTTTTGAAAGTTTTAATGAAGCAGCCTTCCGATTGAATACAGGTTTGAATTTGACATTTGTACAAGATAACCAAAGTTGTTCTCGGAAGCATGCATTGAGGGGGCTTCATTTTCAAGTTCCACCGAAGTCACAAGCCAAATTAATTCAAGTTGTATCTGGCAGCATACTGGATGTTGTTGTCGATTTGAGGAGATCAAGCCCCACGTTTGGGCAGCACTTGATGATTGAATTGAATGCCAAGGATTTTAAATTTCTTTTTGTTCCTGAAGGTTTTGCTCACGGATTTTTAAGCTTGGAAGATGATACCATGGTCAAATACAAATGCTCACAGTATTATGCACCAGACGCAGAGCGCTGTCTGCATGTGGGTGATAGTGGCATACAAATTCCGTGGCCCATTTCTTTGACGTCTGCTTCAATGTCTGCCAAGGATCAGGCGGGATTGTCATTGTCGGAGTGCAGTGACTTTTTTATTTGATAATCCTAAAACCGATATGGGAAAGTGAGCGATTCCCGTTCTCTTGTAACATAATTTTTTCATTTGCAGCTTTGCTTTGCATGACTTCGCTTAAATCCTTGATTTGTCCAAAAGGGATGTTTTTGGTTATCATTTTTTGACGAATTTCGTGAAAGGCAAAATTTTTAGATGCCAATTGAAGAGATGTGAGAAGCTCATTTCGGAACTCTACCCTTAAAACATTACTGGTGTAACGCTCATCTAGGAGCAACTCTGCACTTTTCAAAATGTGACAAAGGCCTTCAAATTGTTTGTCACTTCCTATGGCCAAGACAATTCTAACGTTGTCTTTAAAAACCAACTGTTCTCCGTAAGGTGCGATGTTGGGATGCAAGGATCCTGAAGCTTTTGGCGCATTTCCCGTTTTAAGGTAAAGACTTCCTTGATTCATTAAACTCACCAATCCAGCGCTTTCCAATGAACATTCGACGATCATTCCCTTTCCAGTTGTTGTCTTATTCAACAATGCGCAAAGTATGCCTTCTTTCAATTGATGCGCAGCCAAAACATCCATAAAGGCAATGGGTAGTTTCAAGGGCGCTGCACCCTTTTCTCCATTGATGCTCATGTGTCCCGTCTCCGCTTGGATGGCAACATCATAAGCTACGCGTTGTTCGTCATCTTCAAATCCTTTGATTTTGCCAATGATTAAATGAGGATATTTCTCAAGGATTTGTTTCGGAACCAAATCGAATTTTTCTTCATCAGAGGACTTGAAGTTGAGCAGAACAATGTCCGCTTGCTGAAGCATGTTGTCCAGCGCTGAGCGTTCTGTTTTAAGATCCATCACCTTTACTTTTTTTCGCGCATTGACTGACAAGTAATAAGCGCTGGTGGTGGATTGATCTTCACTGGGACTAAACCAAGTTCGGGTAACATCCCCTTGTGGGGATTCTATTTTTATCACCTCAGCGCCAAGCTCTGCGAGAAAGCTGCCCACGCTGGGTCCAGCCAAGACAGTGGATAAATCCAAAACCTGAACACCTTCCAGAATCGATGAGTGAATCATATCGCAAATCTACAAAGGGGCGGTCAATGCAGCCTTGTAAACTGAAAGACATCTTTCTCTGGCTTGGGCATGGTCCACCATTGGCTTGGGATAACTGATCGTCTTCCATTCTGGAACCCAGCGCTGGATGTATTGATGCTGGGCATCAAATTTTTCAGTTTGACTGTATGGATTGAAAATTCGGAAATAGGGAGCCGCATCACAACCACTTCCCGCTGCCCATTGCCAACCTCCAACATTGCTCGCCATTTCGTAGTCCAATAGTTTTTCTGCAAAATATCGCTCTCCCCATCGCCAATCCAACAAAAGATGCTTGGTAAAAAAACTGGCCACTATCATCCTCACGCGGTTGTGCATGAACCCCGTTTCATTCAGTTCCCGCATTCCTGCGTCAACAATGGGGTAACCCGTATTTCCTTCACACCATTTTTGAAAATCCCCTTCATCATGCCGCCATTCAATGCGATCATATTGCGGCTTAAATGATGATTGTACACTATGCGGAAAGCAGTAGACAATCATTTGATAGAAATCGCGCCATATCAATTCATTCAGCCATTTTTCATTGTTTTCCAATCCCACCTTTACGCAGGCTCTGATGCTGATCGTTCCAAATCGCAAATGCAAACTCAATCGTGTAGTGCCGCGCACCGAAGGTATATCTCGGGTTTCGTGATATTGTCGTACAATATCGAGGTCAATGCTGCTGGAAGGTATGGCTTGTTCACTGGGCGAAAAATTCATTTCTTCCAATGTTGGAATATTACTTTTTGAGCGGTCAATGAAGGTTTCCCAATCGACTTCAGGCGTTGCCTCCAACATTTCGGGTTTGAGCAGCGACTTCCATTTTCTGCTGTAGGGTGTGAATACGGTATAAGGTTTTCCGTCGTCCTTGCAAACTTCTTTTTTTTCGAAAAGTACATGATCCTTAAAAGTGTGCAATGGAATACTGTGTGCTTGTAGGATGTCATGAATCATGCGATCCCTTTCGCGGGCATAGGGTTCGTAATCTCTATTGAAAAACACCCCTTGTATGTCATATTCTTCTATGAGATGACTCCATACATTTTCAGGTGTGTCAAAAAAGAAGTGGATTCCTTTGCCCTTACTTTGCAAAGTTTCGTGCATGCTCTGCAAAGTCTGATGGATGAATCCTACACGTGCATCTTTTCTATTATCAAGGGCATTCAGAATGTGCTGATCAAAAATAAAAATGGGCAGAACAGGATGACCCGATTGTGAGGCATGATACAGTGCTGTGTTGTCCGCTAAGCGCAAATCGCGTCGGAACCAATGCACGACAATTTTTGTTTTCATGAAAAAATCTTTTGAAAATATTCGGACAATTTGTTGTATTGAAATTCAAATCCTGTGCTTTGAATTTTCTGCGCTGAAATGCGCTGACTATTCAAAACCATGCTGGACATTTCACCAAACATCAGCCTCAAAACAAAGGGAGGAACATTGGGCAACCAAAAGGGTCGACGCAGGGCATGACAAAGGGTTTGACTGAATGATGCATTGTCGATGGGATGCGGAGCAACAGCGTTGTACACCCCTTGGATGTTGGGTTGCTCGATGGCGAACTGAATCATCTTGGCCAGATCCTCAATCGCAATCCAGCTCATCCATTGTTTTCCGCTGCCTAGGGCTGAGCCCAATCCCCAGCGAAAAGCCGGAAGCATGGCAGCCAATGCTCCAGATTTCTTATCCATCACCACGCCAATGCGCAAGGTGGTCACGCGCCAATGATGCGGGTGATCCGCAATGGTATTTTCCCAAGATGCAGTCAAATCTGCCAAGAAACCATGGCCATGGGCGCTGGATTCATCTTGCCAATCCAGTAGGTTCTGATAGATGCCAATGGCACTGGCTTGTACCCAAATCAAACGCTCCGGATTTTTCTCGATCAACATTTTTTTTAGCAATGCCGTGGATTCCAATCTTGAGTCAATCATTTCTTTCTTGTTGGCCTCGGTCCAACGGTTGGATACGCTGTAACCCGCCAAGTGCACCACCGCATCAATGATCAAATCTTTGGATAATTCCCCCTTTCCTTGGCTGGGATCCCAATACAAATCATTTTCCATTTTGGGTCGACGGGTGAGGGTGTAGCAGGTGTGACCCGCTTTTTGAAGCAATGGGATAAGTACTTTTCCAACATTGCCACTTCCGCCAGAGATCAAAATATTCATGATTTTATAACCCCTTCAAGCTCTTTTTGTTCACTTGTTGTATCCAATGGCGAGTTCAGTGTATCCATTGTTGGTGCTTTGATAAATTTCTTGCTGTGTCAAGTACTGAAAGCCTTTGAGTTGCCCCAGGTCAATCATCCATAGCAATGGTTCTGTTTCATCAGCGATTATGCGTGTGGGGTGATAGTTGCCCCATGTATTGATCCATTCTCCTTGACTACTCCAGCGGTGAAGTCCATTTTCGTCACTGATCCAAAGTCCATTCCCAACGGTGACTCCCTGAAAATTACTGCTGGTGTAATTCAATAGCGGATGCCAATTAATGGGCAGCATGGTTTCAAGGTCAAAAAGAGAAATGCCATAGGCGCCATTGTTCAAAGTAATGAGGCCAAGCATTTGATCCAAGCAAAATAAATCTTGAACAACCTGTCCATGTACCCAAGTATGAGCCAAATTCCCTGTTGTTTTCAAATACAATTGTATGGCTTCAGGTTGTCCCGGAACAGATTGATTCAAACAAAGATGTTTTTCAGTTACGCAAAGCTGATTTTGATTGCTTCCTGCTATCCACCGGGATAACTGACCATGGTTGTCATATTGTCGCAATCCCTCTTGGGTACTGAACCAGATGCTGTGATCGGTATCGTCATGACCGGCATCCATGAAATAGTCATTGCTTCCTGCAAAAGGATAGGAGAACAATTCAGCATATGGGTTTTGAATGTCCATCATTTCTAAGGTGGATTGTCCGGATAGACAAGACCAAAATGATTGGTTATAAGAATTGACCATCGGCAGGTATCGCGCCCCAATTGCGCTTCTCCAAGGTCCCAATTGCATCGAATACGAGAGCGTGTCAATCATGGCGCCAGCAAATCCGTTGTTATTGATGACAAAAATGTTTCTTCGCTTCCGAGGCAATTCGATGATCGTGCATTCTAGAAAAGCTGATTTGGAAGCATGAGCGGTATGCGCAGTGACTTTTATATAATACTGGCCTGACGGCAGATAGGGGTCGTGAAGTTCCAAGGATAACTGACCAGAAAAATAATTTGCCGGGAGTGCATTGGAAGTTTCCTTGGATAGCCAAATCTTTTGATTGAAATCGCTCAAGTCCAAGGTGATTTTTTCAATTTCGTCCCCCCCGGCAATGCTCGCCTCAACCGAAATGTTGATGGATTCACCATATTGAAATGGCCCGTTATTGCTTACCCAGTCGATTTGAATATTGGGTAGAACATGTTCTTCTTTTTTACATGAAAAAAGGAGCATCAGGCCAAGGCATAATGGAATCCATCGCATTATCCAAATGTAAGTTGAAAACTCTTTTTTTATTGACATTATTTTCACCTGGAATCCCCGAATTTATTGGTATTCTTCCTCATCTAAAAGTTATCAAAATAGGGAATGGATGCAATGTGGATAGAATAGCTCCGCAATTGCAATTCCCCTTTCTAAATTTGACCTTCCTTAATTCGATATCATGGAGAAACAAACACGAAATACATCACGGGCTAAAAAGAGCATCGATCTCAATGCAGCATTGTTGGGCAATGAAATGGGTCGAATCCCACCCAATGCAAGAGACTTGGAAGTGGCTGTGTTGGGCGCGGTCATGTTGGACAATTCCGCGGTGAACTCGGTGATTGAGATTTTGGAACCCAATTCATTTTACGATCCCAAGCATACACTCATCTACAGCGCTGTTCGCTCATTGTTTTCCAATGGCTCTCCCATTGATATTTTAACGGTATCCCAACAGCTCCGAAAGGAAGGTATTTTGGAGGCAGCGGGTGGTGCTCCTTATATCGCCGCCATGACCAACCAAGTAGCGTCTTCGGCCAATATCGAAGCCCACGCGCGGATCATCGCACAGAAATTCATTCAGCGGGAGTTGATCAGAATTTCTGGTGGTATCATCACCCACGCTTATGAAGAAACCACCGATGTTTTTGAATTGTTGGACAAGGCTGAGTCTGGTTTGTTTGAAGTGACCCAAGGGAATATTCGAAAGAATTACGACAAAATGAGTCACTTGGTCAAGCAAGCATTGGATGAGATAGACAAGGCCATGAAGAACAAGACCGGTGTGACCGGTGTGCCTTCTGGTTTCAATGCCCTGGACCGCATCACTAACGGTTGGCAGCGTTCGGATATGATTGTTATCGCTGCACGTCCTGCGATGGGTAAAACAGCTTTCGTTTTATCCATGGCAAGAAATATTGCCGTTGAGCACAAAGCACCTGTTGCCGTTTTCTCCTTAGAGATGTCCAGCTTACAGTTGGTGCAACGTTTGATTGCGAGTGAAACAGAAATCGAAGGGGACAAACTGCGTCGTGGTAATTTGTCCGAATTGGAACTGCAACAATTGAATCAACGCATCGCCAAATTGGCGGACGCTCCTTTGTTCATTGATGATACACCGGCACTTTCTGTATTTGACCTTCGCGCAAAGTGCCGTAGGCTTAAAGCACAACATGGTATTCAAATCATCATCATCGATTATTTGCAATTGATGTCCGTCGGTGGCGGAGACGGCCGAGGTGGTAACCGCGAGCAGGAGATCTCTACCATTTCTCGTTCGATCAAACAAATCGCAAAAGAACTCGATGTCCCCATCATCGCCCTGTCTCAGTTGTCACGTAGCGTTGAATCACGTCCAGGCGATAAGCGTCCTGTGCTTTCTGATCTTCGTGAATCGGGAGCGATTGAGCAAGATGCGGATATCGTTGGTTTCATTTATCGCCCCGAGTATTACGGTATCTTGACCAATGCAGAAGGGCATTCCACAGTGGGTCTGGCGCAGATTCTCATTGCCAAGCATAGAAATGGAGCCATTTCTGATGTTGACTTGGAGTTCAAAAAAGAGTTGGCCAAATTTACGGACCGAGATCACCACAGCTTCAATCCAAGTTATGGCGGTTCCATGTCGCCCAACACCAGTTTTGATACAGGGTCTTCTACCACCATTACGGTGAGCTCCAAGATCAATACCATGCCCGATGAGGAAGATGACGATGATTTCGGTTCATTCTCCGGAGGCAATGACGACGTTGTTCCTTTTTAATTTTCGTTAATCGGGAGGTTGTTCTCAACCCTTGATGTATTTTAGAAAAATGAAAGCAAAACGTATTATCAGCTTTGTCGTGCTGTTTGTTTTTTTGAGCGTATTGCCAACCAGGGCGAGCCAAGTACTCATCCCAATGGATGATTCCCAAGCGGAACATTTGAAGTCCTACGGAATTGCCTATTGGCTGTTGCAAAATGGTGGTACACTGGAGTGGTTGCTGAATTACCGCGGAGGCAGCTTTTTATGTCCCAATCTCCCCTCATTGACCAAGGAATGCACCATTCGCGGAGTGAGCTTTGAAGTGATTGCGGATGCTCAAGCCCAGCAGATTTATTCGCAAATTGCCGATCCTGAAGTCAACATGGAGCGTGTCAAGCTGGAAGTGGCGCCTAAGATTGCAGTGTACACTCCTAAAGGAAAACAGCCTTGGGACGATGCGGTAACCATGGTTCTGTCCTATGCCGAAATTCCTTATACGGAAATTTACGATACTGAAGTCATCAAAGGAGATTTGGTCAAATACGATTGGCTCCATTTGCACCACGAGGATTTTACGGGTCAATACGGAAAGTTTTATGCGCAGTACCGCAATGCCGCGTGGTACCAGGAAGAAGTCAAGAACCAAGAAGGTACTGCGGCTTCATTGGGCTTTTCAAAAGTGAGCGAAATGAAACGCCAAGTGGCCGTGAACATCCGAAATTTTGTGCTGGGTGGTGGTTTCTTGTTTACCATGTGCAGCGGCACTGATTCCTACGACATTGCGCTTGCTGCAGAACACGTAGACATTGCAGAAGCAGTTTTTGATGGCGATGCCAGTGATCCTCAGGCGCAACAAAAATTGGAATTCAACAATGGCTTTGCTTTTCAAAATTATCGTTTGATCAAGGATCCGATGGTGTATGAATTCAGTTCCATAGATGCCACCGACGAGCACAACAAATTGGGTGAACTCAACGACTTTTTCACCTTGTTTGATTTCTCAGCCAAATGGGACATTGTACCAACCATTCTCACCCAGAACCACACACAAGTGATCAAAGGGTTTATGGGTCAAACCACTTCCTTTCACCACGACTATGTAAAGAGCAATGTTACGGTAATGGGGGAGACCAAGAGCCTAGGAACCGCGCGCTACATTCATGGAGAGATGGGACAGGGTCAATGGACATATTACGGCGGCCATGATCCAGAAGATTACCGTCACTTGGTCGGTGATCCTCCCACAGATTTGTCTTTGCATCCCAAGTCTCCAGGATATCGTTTGATCCTGAACAATATTCTTTTCCCTGCCGCCAAGCGGAAGAAACAAAAGACCTAATCAGGGAATCAATGTGATCCAGTTGATTTTGGTTCCGATGGTCATTTTTGACAGCCACTCTACTCCTTTGTAAACCGCTCCCATGTTGGTGTATCGCCCGTCCAAGTGGGGTGCATCGCTGGTCATGAAAAAAATCTGACAGCTCTCCGTATGTGGTCCTGCGGATGCCCATCCAATGTGTCC
>JBDKGG010000002.1:0-80146 GCA_039798325.1 Bacteroidota bacterium | reverse complement strand
GTACGCACCAATTGTGTACCATCTTCGTTGATAATACACAGCGGGAAAAGCAATGCTGAACCTGGCAATTCCTCGGCCCTTTCACCCAAATATCTTTTGTACAACTCTAAGGCGTTGGTATTGTCCAAGGTGTAAAGTACATTTTTTTCTGACGAAGTTACGGTTCGGATTGGTCCAAACTCGGTCCATCCACCTTGAGATCCATGACTGATTTCGATGTTGTTGCCATAAAAGCCAACAGCAACGATAACCCCAGGTTGAGGAACCTCATTCCATCCTACAAAAGTTTGGGTAAATCGACCCGCATCACCCGCAAGACCGCCAGTGACCAAAACGCGTTCTGTCAAATGATCATTCACACCCTGGATAAGGAAGTCACCATTGGTCAATGTCCCCTCACTCAAAATGAAAATGCTCTTCAAGTCTTTTCCGGCCAATGATTGGGCAATATTTTGACCACATTGGTTACTTTCATTGGTATCCGTGATGATTTGACGATGAATTTTGATTTCGGTTTTTTCAAAATGAATGGCTGTACAAACAGCGCTTTCATCCAAAATATTATCTCCTGCAATCTCTCCAGCTGTGCTGCAAAAAATTAAATTTCCAGTTGGGTATCTTCCTTTTAAGTCGGATAACAATTGGTCTTGATTTTTTAAATCGATGCCAATAAAAATAAATACCAATTGAGCTGAAGAAAGGGATGGAACGGCAGTTGTCCATTGTTCTTCAGCGTTCCAAATGCATTGTTCCACTTTCATTTTACTAAGATACAAAGAGATTTACATTTTGTAAAAGGTTGTTCATCGTTTACCTTTGTTCAGAAGGCTGAAAAGAGATGTCGATTATCGTAAAAAATGTTTCCAAGCAATATGGTCCGCAATGGGCCTTAGATGCAGTTTCTTTTGAAATACCCAAGGGTCAAATTGTTGGTTTTTTGGGCCCAAATGGTGCAGGAAAAAGTACCATGATGAAAATCATTACTTCATTTATTCCTGCCACCAAAGGAGAAGTCACCGTCAATGGTTTCGATGTGGTGGCCCAAAGCATGGAGTCCAGGAGATTGATTGGATATCTACCTGAGCACAATCCCTTGTATTTGGAGATGTATGTGAAGGAGTATCTGTCTTTTATTGCAGGTATTTATCAATTGGATAAGGTATCTGCACGGGTCAATGATATGATTGATCGTGTGGGTCTTGGATTAGAGGCACACAAACAAATAGGGGCATTGTCCAAAGGCTACCGCCAGCGGGTTGGCTTGGCTCAGGCATTGATTCACGACCCAGCTGTTTTAATTTTAGATGAGCCCACCAGCGGATTGGACCCCAATCAATTGATAGAAATTCGAAACCTGATTCAACACGTCGGTCAAGAGAAAACGGTGATGTTTTCTACGCACATCATGCAAGAGGTAGAAGCCATTTGTTCTAGGGCTTTAATTGTTAATCGCGGAAAATTAATTGCAGATAAATCCATACAGGATTTGAAGCAAACGGGTGGAATCAATAGAATTACCATTGAATTGGATGGCCCCATTCAGGACCATGTTTTTCAGTCCATCTCAGGTGTCTTAAAAGTCAATAGAATTTCACCGCTGCATTGGGAATTGGATGTGCAGTCTGGTGTAGACAATAGGATAGATATCGCCAAGAGAATGAATGAAATGGGACGCGTTGTTTTGACCATGAATCAAAAGGAGCAGCGTTTAGAGGATATTTTTAAAGACTTAACGGTAACGGAAAAATGATGTATTCAGCTTTTGAGGCTCAGTGTTATCAAGCATCATTGTGGGGGGTGATCAGAATTTTATTGTGGATCATTTTTATCAGCTATTTGTTGCGCATGATTGCCCGTTTGAGCGTGAACTACGCTTTGAATAAGACGCGTGAGGAATTGGAGCGGCAACAAAGACAGCAAACACCTCAGCCCACTCCCAAGAAAAATCAAACACCGGTTGGTGAATACGTGGATTATATTGAAATAAAAGACGAAAAATAATGATGAAAAACATTCTTCAAAAATCCTTGCCTCATGTCTTGGCCATTGTACTGTTTTTGGTAGTCGCCATCGCATACTTTTCTCCCATCATGGATGGATTTGATTTGCGTCAAGGGGATATTGACAATTGGAAGGGGATGTCCAAAGAAACCATGGACTATCGCATGATGTTCGGTGAAGAGTCGCTTTGGACAGACAGCATGTTTGGTGGTATGCCCGCATATCAGATCTCTACGGAGCACAATGCCAATGTTTTTCGTTGGTTTATTTTGTTGTTTCGAATGGGCTTACCAGGAGCGGTGGGAACCCTTTTCGTAGCCTTATTGGGAGGATATTTTTTAGGCTTGTTTTTGCGTGTTAAACCATGGGTGGCCATTTTAATGGGTTTGGCGATTGGTCTATCAACGGTGAATGTGCTGTATTTGGGAGCGGGTCATACCGCAAAGGTGATGGCCATTGCCTTTATTCCTCCCATGTTGGGCGCCATGATTTACGCCATGCGCACACAATCTTATTTGGGATGGTCCTTGTTTGCCCTTTTCATGGGCTGTCAAATCACAGCCAATCACCTCCAGATGACCTATTATGCCGGAATTTTGTTGGCCTTGGTTTTCTTGACACAATGGGTGATGGACTTCATCAGCAAATCATTCAAGCGTGCGGGGATGTCTCTGGCCATGGTGGGTTTGGCCTCGGTGATTGCCATTTTACCCAGTGCGAGCAATCTTTTGACCACTTATGAGTACAGCAAATACACCACTCGGGGGAGTAGTGATTTGACTATAACAGCCGATAAGAAAGAGAAGGATTCCAAAGATCAAGTGGGATTGGCTGAAGATTATATCTTGGATTACAATTACGGAAAAGCGGAACGCTGGAGCATCTTATTTCCCAATGCATTTGGTGGATCCAACGGATATTTTAAAATGAGCGCCCCAGAGGCATTGAAAGGTGTGAAGCGCGACATCAAGCCCATTGTTGAGGTGATGGATCCCTATTGGGGAGGTCAGAATAGCAGCGGTGGAGCATTCTATTTTGGTTGGTTCGCGGTGGTGTTCACTTTGTTGGCTTTGGTATTCTTAAAAGACAACATCAAGTGGGCATTCTTGGCGGCTACTTTATTGGCTTTGGGTTTGTGTGTAAAAGACTTGACAGGATTGAATGATTTCTTTATTCATCATTTTCCCATGTACAAGAAATTCCGTGATTCTAAAATGATTCTCATGTTATTGCCCATTGCTTGGGTAAGCATGGCTGGTTTGATGTTGAATCAATTGTTGGAACAAAAATTAAAATGGGAAGTGGTGGGTAAAAAATGGTTGATGGTTTCGGGTGGAATATTGGCCATCGTTGTCTTGATGCTAGCCCAGCCCAAATTGATTGGAAATTTCTCATCAGAGGACGAGACAGATAAAATCACCAGTCGGTTGGTTCAATTTGAAGTCATTAAAAACCCCAATAATCCTTCTGCACAGGACATGCAGTTGGTAGACAAAGTAGAATCTGCCGTGGTTGATGCCCGAATCAATATGTTTACTGCTGACGCGCAGCGCGCGTTGCTGTTGGTGGTGGTTCTGTTGGCTGCCGGATGGGTCATGCTTCGTTGGTCCAAATTACAACTTCCTATGTTGGCCGTTTTGGGTTTGATCATTTGGTCCGACCAATGGAATGTGTGTAGAAGATATCTGAACAATGACAAAGAGAAGGGACGTTATGTGCGCTATGTTAAAGCAGATGAGAAAAATGTCCCCGTCATTCCTACCAAGGCCGATGTGTTTATTTTGGAGAATGAAAAACCCAGTGCAAAGGGTTGGGATGAAAAGAAAACAGCCATAGCGCAAGCCATGGCCAAAGATGAGCATTGGACGACGTACAAGAATGTTCAAGTAAAAGATCAAATCGCCTCCTTTGCCGCTCTGAATTTAACCTCACACTATCGCGTATTCACACTGCAAAATCCTTTTAATAATGCCGATGTGAGTTATTTACACAAGAGCATAGGCGGTTATCATGGTGCCAAGTTAAAGCGTTATCAGGAAGTCATTGAATTTTGCATCCAACCGGAAATGAAACAAATGATTGATTCATTGCGTTCTGGCAAGCAGCAAAATGCCTTTGATAACGCCCCTGTTCTGAATATGTTGAACACCAAGTACATTGTTTACAACGCAGAGAATCCTCCTTTGATCAACACTAAAGCTTGTGGTCCAGCTTGGTTTGTTAGCAAGGTGAATGTTGTCAAAAATGCCAACGAGGAAATTCAATCTTTGTCAAAATTGGATCCCAAGGATGAAGTGGTGGTCAATGAGAAATTTGCGCAGCAATTGCAATCATCTGCAGGAGATAGCACAGACTTTATCGGTCTTACTTCTTACTCTCCCAATCATTTGATATACAAGACTTCCTCCAAGTCCAACCGTTGCGCTGTTTTTTCAGAGATATACTATCCAGAAGGCTGGAACTGCTATGTCGATGGTCAGAAAATCGAGGTGGCTCAAGTGAATTTTATTTTGCGCGCGGCCATGATTCCCTCAGGAGAGCATCAGGTAGAATGGAAATTTGAACCAGCAGTTTGGGAGAAAGGAAATACCCTATCTGGTGTGGGTTCTTTCTTGATGGTGTTGTTGTTATTGGGAACAACATTTTTGGCTTACAAAAAAAGTGGAATATCATCCTCGCTTCAGACCAATGGCACTGAAAAGGGCCAGTAAAGGATAGATCAGATTGGGCATGAGGGTATACGGAAAGTGCTGGAAGGCATAGTTGGGATTGGCGTAATCCCAAGCTTGGTGTGCGTTGGGAATACCTCCGTAGCCAATGGTCATGAGCACGGCAATACAAGTCAAAATGGCCAAGTGGGTGCATCGGGTGAGTGTCGCATTCCATCGCGAAGCAAAAAACAAACCCACAGCACCAAGGGCAGGAATGATGTAAAGAATGGGTGAGCACAGCAAACCCGAGATTTGTTTGTAGGACAAGAGTCCCTGAAAAATCGGAATAAGCACGACAGAGGAGAGTGCAGGTCCAAAGAGAAATCGTGAATTCAAACTCGACGACCAACGTTTTCCTTTGTTGGTATAAAGCACAAAGGCTATCAGCAACAACAGAAGAATCCATGGATAAAGAAAATGAATCCATCCTCCTTTGCGATCCATGTACCAACGATTCAAGGAAAGTACACTTTGAAATAAACCCCAAAGAACCCAGGCCAGTGCAAAGAAATGGGTATTGTTTTTGGTTTTTTCTGTACTGCTTTTCCATACGGCCAAAAGACTGATGAAAAGGATGGCCAACGTGGCAAGAACCATGGGCATGTTGTAAGGAATCTCCAGCATCTGTTAAATCTTGTTGGAGGGAACAAGTTGTCCTCCCAATTGTTTCATTCAAAGGTAAACGATATTAGCTTTGCACAAATGGTTGGAAGTTTGAAGGAAATGGCGAGAAAAGCCTGTCAATGGGCTTGGGTAGATGACAACCATGAAATAGAAATTGCATGGCAAGAGCATTGGAACGATATTCCTGATGCGTTTCAAAATATTTCCCCCTCCAGTGTTTTTTTATCTCCGCATTACTTGAAATCATTAGAAGGGCAATGCTCCCTGGCGTATGGACTATTCAAGTGTAAAGGAGAGGCTGTGGGTTGGGCTGTTTTTTTTCTGTCCCCTTTTACCACTACGGCACTGCCCATGGAAGCGAGTCAATGTGTGGGAATTAGACAGTGGGTGATACAGAAATGGCAGCAAAGAGGTTCGTCACAATGGGTATTGTTGTTGGGAAATCCCTTTGTTTCTGGCGAGCATGGATTTGTTTTTAAGCAAGGTCTCTCGGCGGATTTACAAGCAGAGATTCTGTGCTTGGCCATGAATAAAAGGGTTATGGATTTGCGCGGTCAAGGTTGGAAAGTGAATATTTGTTTGATCAAAGATTTTCATGAACAGCGCGCCGATCTTCAACAATCACTCAACCGTTGTGGCTTTGCTACGATGGAAGCGGATCCCATTATGGTCTTGCCTTTGTTGAAAGAATGGAAGAGCCTAGATCATTATTTGCAGGCGCTTTCAAGCAAATTCAGATCCAAAGCATTGACCGCAAAGTTGAGATCCAATCAACTGCTGCAGCAAGAATGGGATATCGAGGAGATGCGCAAACACGAAGGTGAGTGGTATCCATTGTATGACCAGGTGTACAAACACGCCCCCCATCGTTGGCAGGAATTGTCCGCCGTCGCCATGATTCAAATGAAGGAGGAGTTGAAAGATCAAATGATTTTTACTGCATATCTTTTGGGTGAGGAGTTGGTGGCCTTTTCAACAGCCATTTTCAGCAATGATGAGATGGAAGCCCACATTGTAGGATTTGATTATGGCAGAAATAAAACGCATTATCTCTATTCGAGAATGCTCTATGATTATGTGGAATTGGGGATTCAAAAGGAGGTATCGCGCATTGTATTTGGCAGGACGGCATTGGAGATGAAATCTGCTTTGGGGGCCATGCCCGTGAATTATTCCGCATCCTTGAGACATGCGCAACCCTTAACCAATCTTGCCGTGCGGTGGCTAACAGGATCCATTGAGTATAACGCCCAAGAAATGCGACACCCTTGGAAAAAAGAGATTGAGGATCGGTTGACATTACTTTTGCCGAAATAAATCATGCGGCAAGAGCGAAATATTTTGTTGGTTTTAGCGGCCATTCAGTTCACCAACATTGTGGACTTCATGATCATGATGCCCATGGGAGATATATTGAAAAAGGAGCTAATGATTGGCCCTGGAGCGTATGGTTTTCTGGTTTCATCTTATGGCTTGGCGGCAGGTTTATCTTCGTTTTTAGGCGTATTCTACTTGGATAGTTTAGACCGCAAGAAAGCATTGTTATTGGCTTACATTGGATTTATGTTGGGGACATTGTCTTCTGCATGGATTCCCAACACATCGGATCCTCAATTGAATTATTACTTGTTTGTTGGGACCCGGATTTTAACAGGACTCACCGGAGGATTGTTGGGTGGTTTGGTCATGTCCATCGTTGGTGATTTGATTCCTCTGGAAAGACGCGGCAAGGCAATGGGCATGGTGACCTTGTCTTTTTCATTGGCTGCGGTATTGGGAGTTCCACTGGCATTGGTCTTGGTGGATGGATTTGACAACAATTGGCATGTTCCATTTTATGTCATCAGTGGCTTGAGTTTTCTGGTTTTGATAATGGCCTGGAAAGTGTTGCCTCCCATTCAGTCTCATTTGAACAAGACGGTCCCATTTGAACCATTGGCCACCATTCGATCTGTTTTGGGTTCCGTGGCTCAGCGCAATGCATTGTTGTTCACCGTCATGCTGGTCTTGGGTCAATTTACGGTCATCAGTTTTTTAACGCCCTACATGATTAACAATGTGGGGCTGGCCCAAAGTCAAATCAAGTACATCTACATCACGGGAGGAGCAGCAACGGTTTTATCTGGAATGGCCATTGGCAGAGCAGTAGATCGTTGGGGACGATTTAGGGTGTTTACGATTTTTGCGTGGATGTCTTGCCTCACCATGTTGGCCAATACGCATTTGACGCAAGTCCCTTTGTATGTGGTTCTGTTTATCGCCATGTTCTTTTTCACCTTTATTTCAGGCAGAATGATTCCGGCGAACACCATCATTTCAGCGTTGGTTAATCCTGCACAGCGGGCGGGATTCATGAGTTTGAATAGCAGCGCTCAGAGTTTGGCCAGTGGGTCCAGCGCCATTATTGCCGGATTGATCATCTCACAAGAAGATCAATATGCCCCACTTAAAAATTATCATTGGGTGGGCTATTTGGCGGTTTTTTTCACATTGATTTCATTGTTGATTGTTAGAAGAATTAAAAAAATAACTGCAACAAAGACGGTTGCCTAGTATATTTTCGTCCCATGCGTTTGGTAGCACAAATTCCCCACCCCCATTTGCGAATGGTTGTACATGAGTACAACGGAAAATACATTGTGGAGGTAGAAGGGGGAAGGTGTAAGCAGGGATTCAAGTTTGACAAGGAGCAATACGATTTGTCATCGGTCCAAGCCTGGATGTTGGACAACGCAGAGCAGATGATGGAGCAAATGCACAAGATGCATGAATGGCTCGGAACGATAAAATCAAAAGAATGAAAAAGAACATTTGGATCATTGCTGTGATGGCAGTGCAATTTTTAGCCTTGGGGTATTTGTTTTGGAACCAAAGAAGTCAAGCATCTTCTGAAATCATTCCGGATGTTCCAGAGGCCTCAGCTTTTAAGGATACGGCCAATGTCAAGTCGGCCGTAGTGGCCTACATCAATGGGGATAGCATTAATGCGCATTATCAGTATATCAAGGATCAAGAAGTTCGTCTACAAAGCAGCCTCAAGGGAGCGGATGCTGAGTTTCAGCGGGAGTATGCCAAGCGAGAGAAAGAAGCACAAGATCTGCTGCAATATGCCAACAGTAAGCAATTGCCGGAGGATGAGGCAAAAGTGGTAGAAGATCGATTGGCGACATTGCAGGGAGAGTTGCAGCAGATTGATGCCAAGATGTCTGAAGACATAGCGGCCAAGAAAGAGGCCATGACGATTGAATTGAACAATCGCGTAAAGAAGTATTTGGATCAATACGCCAAGATGAAGCACATTGATTTCGTATTGAATTACCAGGAGGGAATTCCGATTGTATTATACGGCAACAACGGATTTAATGTGACGTCTGAAGTATTGAAGGGTCTGAATGAAGCGTATCAACAAGAGAAAAAGAAGTAGACATGGTATTTGCGCATCAGAAGTATTTGAGTGGAGCAGCGGAGTATTTGTTGTTCATGTGGCAGATGGAGGATTTGGTGCGTGCGGTGAATTTTGATTTGGAGGCCTTAGAGGGGTTTATCACAACATTGACAACAGACGAAAGACAGCGAGAAGAGGAACGCCAGTGGTTTGGACGATTGATCTTGGATATGAAGACAGAGAAGCTGGAGAAGCGTGGACATTTGACCGCTTTGGAGGAGATATTGGCTGAAATGACCTATCTGCATCAGACCTTATTGAAGGTCTGGAAGGATTCAGACTACATTCAATTGTATGAAGCGGCCCGTCCCAATTTGGAGGAGTATATGAACCGTTCAAAAGGGGTAAGTCAGAATGAGGTGGAGTTGAGTTTGCATGCGTTGTATGGGTTATTGGTATTGCGATTGAGGCGGGAGGCCATTTCTACAGAAACTGAGAGTGCGATGGGGACCTTTTCGCAGATGCTGTCTTCATTGAGTGCGCATTATCTTAAAATGAAACAAGGCGACCAAAAGGCCGCCCTGAATTAACAACAACAACATATCCGACACAGTCAGGATAGCATCTTAAGAGAGCAAACTTTGCGTCAAAAGGAACTGCATTTGTTGATTTTGACGATTCAAAAGTTCAAGGTTTTGCTCACATTCAAATTCTTTATTGTATTGGTTGGCAGCATCAGTTACGTGTTTGGCCAAGGTGGTTAGGTTAACAGGAACAGAAACTACACGGAAGGGATTGGCATTGTTGACCAAAGATTCCCAGTTTAACTCAGCGCTGTTTTGAACAACGAAAACGCTTTTCACTTGAGGGAATTGAAGGCGAAGGGTAGAAAGGAAGCTTTCGCCAGAGGTTTGATCAAGCATTTGATCAACGACAACTACTTGAACTTGTTCTGGAAGAAGGGCGTCAAGAGCGTCTTGGGTGTTGTGTACTTCTAGTACGTCAAAGTTTTGGTTCAAAGCGCACTTTACATCATTGGTAAAGGTAACGTTGGTGGAGAGGACCATCACTTTGTTGTTGTTGTTTGTTTTCATGACTGTTTGTGTTTGTTGTTGTTGATGGATTGAACGAGGGGAGGAGAGGAAAGGTTACAAAAATTGTTGAAAAAGTTTTTAACTAGCTGGAAATCAGGTATAAAAAAGTGAATAAAGTATGGGTGAGGGGGTGGCTATGGAGGATAAATAAAGGAGATTCGGTGGAGAATCTCCTTTATTGGTGGAGGAAAGGTTGGAAAGGGGAATAGATTAAGGGTTGGTGTTAAAGGATGTGGGGTAGGAGTTTTGGAAAGGGATGAGTTTTTGGATGATTTGTTGGGATTCGATATTGGATTGTTTTAGGAAGGATAGGATTTGGGCGTGTTGGTCGAGGAGGCTCATGATTTGCTCATCGGCGAGGATGGAGGGAGAGATGGGTCGTTTTTTTGGACGATCGTAGACGGTTTCTTGGTCACGGACCATGAGGATATTGATGTGGACGTCGTAGATTTTAGAAAGGGTTTTAAAATCTTCGAGACGTGCTTTTCGGAATCCGCATTCTAAGCGGGAGTATTCGGGTTGTGAGATGCCGAGTTTTTCTGCGATGAATTCTTGTTTGAGGTCGTGAAGAATTCTGAATTCTCTGATTTTAGGGTACCTGATCATGTTTTTAGGGATTTTGGATTTTTTGTTGTTTTTGTTTTTTGTATTATTCATGGGACAAACATGGGCACAAAAAAACCAGCCGGAGCTGGTTTTCGAAATTTTCGAAGGGGTATAATTATGCCTTGTTATCAATGCATTTATAAATAATTTCCTCAACACCTTGCGGAATTGGAAGTAATCCGCATTTTGTTGCATATGTAACGGCCTCCAGATCTCCTTGGATATCATCCGTTAATTCTGGACAATAATTTTTTGCAAGGTTTGTCAATTTTGGTTTTATGGTTTTATTTATTGTATCTCCGATTTTGTTTTCATCAAGATTAGCATTGACATTTGCGTGTTTTTTACACTTTTCATTGATTGAATGTGCAACTAATTTATTTCTATCAAAGCGGCTGCGTTCATTGAGAATTAGTAAATATTTAATTGGAAAGTCTAATAAGATGGCATTTATAACATAGCCAAGATTATTCATTAGTTGCGATTGGTGGAAGTTAGTTACGTAATTTGGTTTTACATAATGATTTTGTACGCTTTCAAATAAGCTCCAGGTATCGAAATGATACTTAGGAATCCCGTTTGTAAGGGTATCCGAATTACCAATATGAAGTTGGGATTTTTTTTGAAGTGTTAAGCTTGAGAATCTGTGTAACTCATGATTTTGAAGATTTTTAGTGTTAATTCTGAAACTTACAACTTGATAATCATTGTTACTTTCAAAACTGAATCCAGGAATTGAAAATAAAAGGTATGATATACCTGCCCATCGAATGAAATGCTGCAGGTCTTCTTTTACAATCAAAGGATCCTGACCAAGTCCTATTAATTTTTCAAGAGAGAACTCCGATTCTTTCAGGCCAAGCACTTTTTCAATATTTGGACTTACCCATTCAAATCGACTTTCTTCAATATTGAAAATAGTTTGAAATTCATTTCTAGTCGATTCAAAGTTTTTTTTCTTTTCCATCAAGCTGATGAGGCTCTCATCATTTTGATAGCGCGCCATTGCTCGAATCATCATTTGTAAGGATATAGAGGCGCTTTTGTTTTCTATATCCTCCTTGATTAGGTCCATCTTTTCAATGAATTGACCCAAGAATTGGCCAACAGGCATTGTAAGGTGAGGAGAGAATTTACTTTCAAAAATTAGCAATTCTGAAATGACTTGTTTCCATGAAGGAAACGAAAGAGCTCCGTTTTTGGAGTCAGTTAATTTTTCCATTGGTGGGATGGGTTTTAATTAAGGTTTCAACTTTACGCTGTTAAAATACAAAAAACATTCATATGAAAATAGAACTTGAATATTGGATATTTGAGTTATTACGTATGGAAGAGAATGTTGTACTTTTTTATCACCACGATTCTGATCAATTCCTGAGTCTATTCAACTCAAATGATATTCTGAAAGTAGATTTATTAGATGGAATGTTAGATGAGTTAACCTTGAATAAGTTCCCTAATTTGAGTGATAGATTTTCTTTAGATTTTTCTAGGAAAAGAAACGAGTTGTTGAGTGAGAAAGTTACGAGAGTCAATGGTGTTTGGATTTATTATCCTTGGAGAAAAAACCTTGTTAGAATTTTGGACGAAGAGGATTTTGTTTTTTTAAGGACAATCAGAAATAGGGATAAAATTACCGAAGAAGAGCAAAATAGTTTGTTGAATAAAACGATTGGTATTGTTGGTTTGTCCGTCGGATATTCTGTCTTGATGTCAATTGCATTAGAGAGAATTGCGGGCACTATTCGTATAGCAGACTTTGACACATTGGATTTGAGTAATCTGAACAGGATATTTCATTCCATTTTCGATTTGGAAAGTAATAAGGCTGTAATAGCGAAACGTAAAGTCTTAGAGCTAGATCCATATTTGAAAGTAGAGATTTTTAATGATGGAGTCTCGGGTGATAATATTGATTATTTCTTCGATAACGAAAAAGGAAAGTTGGATTTGGTAATAGATGAATGCGATAATGGTTTTATTAAATTATTGATTCGTGAGCAAGCCAGAGAAAAGTCAGTACCGGTTGTTATGGAAACAAGCGATAGGAGTGTTCTGGATATTGAAAGATATGATTTGGATCCTAATTACCCATTATTACATGGAATGTTGGAAGGTATTGACAGAAATATCTTGACGAGTCGTGATGTATTAATGCGGTGTATAGACTTTTCAAAGGTTTCAGAGAGAGGACGTTTATCAATGTCAAAAGTAGGCACTGAATTAAGGTCATGGCCACAATTAGCAAGTGACGTAATTATTGGGGGAGGTTCTGCATGTGCTGCGGCTAGAAAGATACTTTTGGGGCAATCGCTAAAAAGTCAACGAATCTATTTTGACATTGAGTCACAAATCAGTTGACATAACGCAATTACTCGAGAATTCAAGGGAAAGGGTTGAATTTATTCGGATACGATCATTCAAGGCAATTGATGATCTAGATTCTTGTATGAAATTTCAAGAGGGACATCTTGATGTACTGAGGTCTTTTGGCTTTCAGGTTTCGTCCTCTAAGGAGGATTGGATGACATCTGAATTTGTCCATGTTGTTATTGTCGAATCAGAGGATGGCAGGAAAATTTATGGTGGAGCTCGTATCGAAGAGGCTAACAAGGGAAGACCTCTCCCAGTGCAATCAGCAATTTCTTATTTAGATCCGAAGATAGATGAATATGTAAACCAAAGAGCAGGAAAGAAATTTGGAGAGCTTTGTGGATTATGGAATTCAGTTGCGGTTGCAGGCTTGGGAATAGGGAGTGTATACAGTATTAGATCTGCATTAGCTGTTGCTACTAGACTTGGTTTTGATCAGATTTTAGCACTGTGCTCAGTTCATTCATTTAAAATGGCCTCTAATTTTGGTTTCAGTTTAGTAAAAGGGATAGGTGAAAATGGAATTCTTTATTACGAAGGGGCTAAGCAAAATGCACATATTACGATTCAAGATGCTCTTCAAGAACTAGCCAATTCAGATGAGAATGAGAAATTAAGAATACAGTCGTTGTCAAGCAATCCTAACCAAATTGTTGAAGAGTCAAGAAATAAAGTAAACCTTACAATAGAATATAGTTTATCAAAATGAAAAAATTGTTTTCTGTATTATTTATTATCCTATCGTCGCATATATTCCATTGTCAAGATATTAGTATAGAATATTACAGGGGTTTAAGGTCGGATATTGAATTTAAAAAGTTTAATGGGAACACATTGAGCCTTGGAATAAGTAATGATACTTGTTATGGTAAGATTGCAATAAACAATTTGGATTTGTCAGTTGGCATGTTCACCATTCAAATAGATAATTCTCTATTAGATGAATTTGTGGTTTACAAGGATTCAACATTTCGAGTAAAAATCTATGAAGGGGGTCAAAAATACCCTTCGTTTTTAGACAATACGGGTTATAGTTTTCAATTACCAAATTTAGATGGCAAATCGACATTTTATTTTAAAGCAAGCAGCGATGAACAATTAATAATTCCAATAAAGGTTCATTATGATTTTTTAGATTTTATAAAGGCTGAAATAACCAAGAGGTCTTTCTATTTTTTTTATTTGGGAATAATGGTGGTGATGATATTGTACAATATATTCATTTATTGGACAGTTAAAGACAAGACCTATCTCAGATATGTTTTTTATGTAGGCACTGTTTTACTTACTCAATTTGTAATTAGTGGCTATGCCGATAAGTATTTTTGGCCAAATTCCGGATCTATTAGTCAATTTATGTCGAGTTTTATACCTATTTTGAGTGGTATAGCTACAGTGATTTTTTCAATAGATTTTATTAGAACAAAGCTTTACTCTAATACAATTCATAAATTATTGAATATTTTTTTAGCATCATATTTTGTCGCATTAGTTTTACTGTTTTTTGATTTCGCTACATTATCTCAATACATTATTAATTTTAATGCAGCATGTGCGTTAATATTGATTCCTGCAGCGCTCAGAGCCATAAAAGGTGGATATAGACCAGCGAAGTATTATTTGATAGCCTGGATGTTCTTTCTAGTAGGAGTTACAATGTATGCCTTACGAAATCTAGGACTGATTCCATTTAACGCCGTCACGAATTATGCTATGCCAATTGGTTCCGCTATAGAAGCCATCCTCCTCTCTCTCGCGCTGGCCGATCGGATTAATATCCTCAAAAGAGAGAAGGAAGCCTCACAAGCTCAAGCCATCCTGATGATGGAGGAGAATCAACGCCTGATTCATGAGCAAAATGCCCTTTTGGAAAAAGAAGTCGAATCCAGAACCCGCGAAATCACTTCCGCCAATCATAACCTAGAACAAACCCTCTCCAACCTGCAGTTGACCCAAAAACAACTCGTTGAATCTGAGAAACTGGCCTCCCTCGGGCAAATGACGGCAGGTATAGCCCATGAAATCAATAACCCCGTCAACTTTGTCCGCTCCAATGTTCAACCCCTTAAACGCGATGTCGATGAGTTGATCGAAATCATCGCTGAAATCAACCCCAACCTCCCTGTTACGGACCTGCAATCCAAATGGAACGCCCTTCAACTCAAATACAAAGAATTGGACGTCGACTATCTCCAAAAAGAAATCTATCAACTCCTCCAAGGAATTGATGAAGGGTCCAAAAGAACCGCTGATATCGTGAGGTCCCTCCGCGTTTTCTCCCGAATGGACAGAGACGCCCTGGTCCTTGCCGATGTCAATGAATGCATCACTTCAACTTTGATGGTGATGAAAAACATCACCTCGAAAGAAGTCACCCTCACGACCCACCTGGATTTGGCTCTGCCCCAAATTCATTGCTACCCCGGTAAGTTGAATCAAGTCCTCATGAACCTGATTTCCAACGCCGTGCATGCCACCAAAATGGATAATCGCACCATTCAAGAACGCTTGGTCGATGTGTCCACCACAAAGGAAAATGATAACGTTAAGATTGTCATTAAAGACAATGGAACAGGAATGAAAGAAGAGGTGCGTAAAAAGATTTTTGACCCCTTCTTTACGACCAAACAAGTGGGAGAGGGAACCGGATTGGGTCTCTCCATCGTTCTCGGCATTGTTCAAGAACATGGAGGTGATATCCGCATTGATAGCGAATGGAACAAAGGAACCAGTTTTACCATTTTATTGCCTTTAAATACAAATCATAAAGATCTATGAGCGAAGAAAAAATTAAAATCCTCTATCTCGATGACGAGGAAAATAACCTGGTAGCTTTCAAGGCATTGTTCAGAAGAGAGTATGATGTTTTTACCACTACCTCTGCACGAGAAGCAGTGGAGTATCTCAATCAGCATGAGGTTCCAGTGATTTTGTCCGATCAGAAAATGCCTGACATTTCAGGAGTAGAATTTTTTGAAATGATTCTGCCTGATTTCCCTCGATCCGTGCGCATCTTGGTGACGGGTTATGCAGATATTGAAGCCGTGGTGAATGCCATCAATAAGGGGGAGATTTATCGTTACGTGGCCAAGCCTTGGGATGAGCACGATTTGCGTATTTGTTTGAAAAATGCTGTCGAGAAATACCAAAGCAATAATCAATCGACCTCCTTGTTGCCCGCCATTTGGAGTTTGATTGATGCCGATCCATCACTCAAAGATTTGTTGACCAAACCCTCTCTTGCCTCCCTAGCGGTCATTTCGGTTTTTCTTTACGATGCAGAAAAGAGGGCAAAATTGTCGCAGAAGGATCTTAAAGCGCTGTTGCAAATTTTTGATTGTAACATGGACCAATGGAATCGAAATGACATTGCCCAGTTTGCTTTGAAATACTTGGACAGTCAAGGAAAAAGTCCAGCCATTGAACAAGTGCAGCGTGACCTGAACATTGGTTTTGGTTTTTAAAAAAATCAGTCAAAGACGGATATACCCGAATAGGGACGCCATACCCCGGATAGCAGTGGAAAGCCCGCAGGGCGGCGCAGCTGCCCGAGGACTTGAAACGGATAGCCGGAAAAGGTTCAAGAATTTCATCAAAGAGGAGCATAAAAAAAGCCGCAACTTGCGGCTTTTTCATTTCAATATTTTAGAAGCATTAAGGCTTAGGATTGCCCTCTTTTTTACCATCTCCAGAACACTTTCCGCCTTCTTTCTTTTGGTCTTTAGAGCAACAAGCAGCACCTTCTTTTTTCTCCCCTTTGGAGCAGCAAGAACCGCCTTCTTTCTTCTCACCTGAGCAAGCAGCCTTGTCTGTAGAACCGGTTACCCCTTTGTCTTTTGAGCAACAAGCTTTTCCATTCTCTGCTTTACCGCAAGAGCTTTTCTCTTTGATGACTTGTTCTTTCTTTTCAGTATTGGTATTGGCTGCATTTTGCGTTTGAGCAGAAGCCACACCTGCCATCAACATCATGAAGGCGACGAATGCAAAAATCTTTTTCATTGTTTTCAGTATTTAAACAAATATAAGCTGAAAATTGATTTTTTATTCAATCAAAAATCAGGTTATCTTTATTGGGTGAAGACGAACCTCGATTTTGTATTGTCAGAAAGACCATCGGGTGGTTGGAAGTGGGCCATGCAGGCCATGCTGATTGCTGTGTCTGTTCAGGTATTTACGACGGCCATCGTTTTTTTTACCACCTCTAACGGATACAATGCATTGGATCAGGAACAACAAGAGGAGGCAATGGAAGAAATTCCGTTGCAATTGGAGGAGGAAACCCCTTCTGCCAATGGAGATCAGCAGGAAGGGCCCTTGCGCAACGTGATGTCCATGGAGGGTGCCGAGTTGGGGGATGGGGTGTATGATCATACGGGTCAACGCAGTGAAATGTCTCCTGAAGAATACGCCAAACGTACGTTTGATGAATTGAAGGAAAAGCACAAGAATGATCCCAAACCTGAGCGGAACCAGACCAATTTGGCCGACCCCAAACCGAATCCGGATAAGGATCCGACTCCTCCTTCTGGAAAGAACACCGCTGGTGCGGTAACGGCCGAATGGAGTTTGGCAGGAAGAACGGTCAGCAATGGTCCTAAGCCTACTTATCGTTGCAAACAAGGAGGAATGGTAAAAGTGAATGTTGTTGTAGATGACAAAGGACAAGTAAAGTCTGCGAGCATTGATCCAACATCTACCAACTTTGAATGTCTGTTGGACGAGAGTTTGGCGCATGCCAAGAAATGGAGGTTCAATGCTGCTTTAGGAAAACCCAATCAAAACGGAACGATTGTTTTTCGCTTTTCAGCGCAGTAATTAAGCCTTGAGTTTGTTGACTACGGAAGTGGTTGAAAATCCTGGGACAAAATCAATGACCTGCACAGATCCGCCCCATGATTTGACCTCTTTGGAGCCCACCATGTATTGTTTGTTTGACGGATCCGTTTGGTTGGGATCATAGTCGCCTCCTTTGACCAATACATCAGGTTGAATGGATTCTATTAATGCCAAGGGAGTTTCTTCTTTGAAAATGACCACCCCGTCTACTGCACGCAAAGCTTCCAATACTTTTTTACGGGATAACTCATCGTTGATGGGACGCTCAGGACCTTTGTTCAGCTTTCGAACAGAGTCATCATCATTTAATCCGATGATGAGGATGTCCCCTAATGATTTGGCATGCTCTAAATACGTGACATGACCGACATGCAGGATATCGAAAACACCATTGGTAAAAACAATTTTTTTACCCTCTTTTTTCCATTGTTCAAGCTGAGGCAGCACTGCTTTTCTTTTTGGCTCGTTGATCTAAGATAATAAAACCAAGCACACCAACGATGATTTCGACCACGGTCTTGCCCACCCATGAAATCCATGCGAAGGTTAGTCCCAAAGTTCCGGCATAACCCAAGGCTTCAAAACCCCATTTGGAGGTCAAATGGTAAGCGCCCAATCCTCCTTGGGTAGGAACCACCATGCCAAAACTACCGGCCACGAGGAAGAACAAGGCATCGGCCATGTTCATGTAGTTGGTATCGGCCAAGGCTTTCATCATGAAATAAGCCATCAACAGCCAACACACCCAAATGCCGATGGTGTGAATGGTGAACCAACCTTTTTGTTTCAAAGCCAAAATGGATTTTAATCCATCCAAAACCCCCAATGCAAATTGATGGATTTTGCCAAAGAATGCGATGTGCTTTAGTTTTTTAAGCAGCCACCATCCAAAAATCGCAGCAGCGGATCCAATCATCAAGATGTAATAGATCAAATAGCTTTTTTCTTGCGGTTGTCCCGGAGTAGCTGCTTTGGCGGCGGTGATTTTGTCCCATAATGCAGCAATGGCATCGGCTTGAAGCCAAGAGACCAGGGCAATGACCATCAATAAATTTAGGGTGTCCACCAAGCGCTCTAGAATGACCGTGCCCACGAGTTTGTCCATGGGAATTTCTTCGGCTTTGTTGAGCACAGCACAGCGAGCTACTTCACCAGAACGAGGAATAAGATCATTCATTAAATAACCAAAAGCAACAGCATGGACGGGACTTGAGGCACGAGTGGTATAACCCAAAGGCTCAATGAGGATGCGCCAGCGCCAACCACGAAACATCATGGCGACATAACTGGCCAGCATGGATAGAAAAGCCCAACCCCAATTGAGGTGGGTAGCCGCATCCCAAATGGTATCAAAATCTGCGTCCTTAGAGGCATAGTATGCGAGTCCAATGCCTATGCAAAGAAAAAGGGCGTATTTAATGCCCTTCATCATGGTTTTGAAATTTTATTGGTGGCGGTGTCTGGGAAAACAATCCAAGGTTTAAACAACTTGGCGGATTCAAATTCCATTGACGCGTATGAACAAACAATGACAATGTCTCCAACAGCCACACGACGGGCAGCGGGACCATTTAAACAAACCACGCCAGAATTTCTTTCACCAGTAATGATGTAGGTTTCGAAACGTTCCCCATTGTTGCAATTGAGAATATGCACTTTCTCTCCCTCAATCATGTTGGCCGCTTCCATTAAAAGCGGATCTAGGGTGATGCTACCGATGTAGTTCAGGTCCGCTTCCGTGACCGTTACCCGGTGAATTTTTGATTTTAAGACTTCGATGGTCATCATGTGCGCGCAAAAGTACACATATCAAGGCAATTGAGAAAATATATGGGCCTTATATGAAGTTGGGTTTTTGCGAAGGGCCTGTTAATCTTTGGCAAATGAAAGAATGGTTCTTGTACCTCAAATCAGTATTTCGGTTGGTATACCCGCACCATTGCCAGCAATGCGGTTGGGATTTGTATCAACATGAACAGGCTTTTTGCATGCGATGCTTGCATGAATTGCCTTATTCTCAGATGATGCGGAACCATCCTCAGATGTTAAAAATATTTTTCGGACGATGTTCATGGGAAGAGCAGTGGATTTTCTTGAAAATGGAAAAATCCGGACCAGTTCGAGATGCGCTCCACCAATTGAAATACCGACACAGTCCCGAGGTTGGCAATGCGCTCGGTTTGTGGTGGGCAAAAAAAATTGAATTGATTTACGGAAAACCGAATTGGGATGTGATGATTCCCGTTCCGTTGACGGCAGAAAAGAAAAGAAAGCGGGGATACAATCAATGCGATTGCATCGCTGAGCCCATGGCGAATCGATGGGGCATTCCTTTGGAGCAAACTTTATTGATTCGAAAAAAGGGAAACAAAAGTCAAACATTGAAATCGAGAATATTGCGAAGCGCGCATGCGGAGAATCCTTTTGAGGTACCACATCCTGAGCGATGGGAGGGGAAGCACATTTTGTTGTTGGATGATGTGGTAACTACTGGCGCCACTTTGGAACAATGTTATCAAGCATTGCGTCAAATTAAAAATGTGCGCTTGTCCATGGCGGCGTTGGCAATTCCTGTTCACAATCGACTCGTGGTTTGAGAAAAATTGTTTATGTTTGAAAGAGATATGAAAAAGTATATTTTATCCATTGCCATCGGCGCTGCACTGCTTTTTTCACAGTGTCAAAAAGAAGCAGGAGATGGCGGATTGGCTTCCATTAGTGGTGTCATCAATAAAGAAGTTCGTGTGGTGCTTAGTAATCCGGCATCAGCGATGGAAGAATCATTTCCAGCGGTGGATCAGGAGGTGTACATCGTTTATGGCGATCACACTTCCCCAGACGATAAAGTAGTAACCAATTACGAGGGGAAATTTGAATTCAAAGGTTTGAGGAAAGGGGATTACACCATTTACACTTATTCTTTGGATACTGCGGGAACTGCAGCGGCGGCGCAGTCTCCGATGGCAGTGAAAGTTAATGTGAAAATTACTGAGCGCACGCAAGAGAAGACGATTGATCCGATGGTGATTTATGATGAAAAGCAGTAGGTTTCTGTTTTTGTTTTTCTTTTGGGCCGTTCGCGCCAATGCCCAATATACCCAAGACGCAGGCGGTTGGTTTTCTACCAAGGTGAGTTTTGATGGGAAAGACGGACGCGTATTTTACATTGCACCAGAATTGCGATTGGATGAAAACGGAACCCGTATCGCAGGGGCTTTCAGTGATTTTGGTGTACTACAAAAATTATTCAAGGGCGTTCAACTTCAAGGAGAGTTGAGAACGGGCATTCGGCAGGATTGGGAATATTTGAGTTATCGCCAACGTTGGAGTTTGGGAATGATGGGAGAAGTGAGCTTTAAGAAATTGGACTTAGGACTTTTGCTCCGCCAGCAATGGGGTCAGTCCAATTTGGATCTTTCGGATAAAGTAGATTTGGATATCAGAACGGTAACCAGAGCAAGAATTTCATTGAAATACGGATTAACGAAAAAGCTAAATCTCTACACCTCACACGAGTTGTTTTTTAATTCAATCAATCATGAATACACCAGTTGGCGATGGCAGGGAGGTTTGAGCAAGGAAGTCACCAAAAATCAGAACTTGAAATTGGGATATTTGATTCAGCAAGATCAACAATCGGGTCAGCAAGATTTTGTGGTAACAGGGGGCTGGGCATATCAGTTTAAGCGATGGAAGGAAAAAGAATTGAGTTCAACCAAAGGAAAGGACGGTGTTGTGAATCCGAGTCAATTCCAAGATGAGGTTCAATTGATGAATGGACGGGAGATGAAAGGGGAGGTTTTCTTGGACTCTACTCTTTTGGTTCGTCTGCGTTACCGTGGGATTTACGGAAGGTGGAAAGAAGTTGAGTTGCATCGAAATGAAATATTTAGTGTAACGAAGGCTGGTCAGGAAATGGTTTTTTATGCCCCGGATATAACTTTGGGAGACCGGTATACCCAGGAAGAAATGCGAGTGTTTTTATTGGGCGAGAAGGATGCTTTGCAACGATACAAGGCCAGGCACACGGCGATCATGGGTTACATGATTTGTGGCGCTATTAGCTATTTGGGTGGTGATGGCATTATGTCTCTGATTGGCCCTCCCATGATTTTTACATTGTCCCATATACCCGGCAGAATAAGGGTTAGGTCACATCACATCAGCAATGATGCATTGAAGTACAATGATCTGTATGCTGAAGGGTTTGAGCCTGTTGCTCGTGGTCGACGGTTGAACAAGGCGATGGTGTGGAGTAGTTTGGGTTCCTTGTCCGGTTTTGTATTCTTTATGATGACCAAGTAATGGAGCGGTTACAAAGAAATTGGTGGTGGATTTATTCCCTGGTCTCTGGAGGGGCGATGGTTTTTTATATTTCAGCTTGGATGACAGCGGAGCGGATGGTCAATCTGGTCATTGGTCATTTGCCGATGACGATTGTGTCCATGGCTGCGGTGTCCTCTGCTTTGTTTTATTTGATATTGCGATGGCCCAAAGATCAGCGCAGCAGCCCTTATCGTTTTGCTGCGTTATACGGATTTGTGTTATCAGCAGGAGCATACATTGTACAAAGCGCTCAATTGCGCTCCACCGAACAATCGCTGTTGCTCCCAACTTTGATGATTGCCTCAGCGGCCATTGTGGCTTTTGTTTATTATCCGAAAGCTTTTTTAAAGCGTATACAGTGGTCCAGTAGGAACATTTATTTTCTCAAGACATTTTCAGTAGCGTGGTGTTGGTCCGTTTGGGCTACCATTCCCATGATGTTTATTGAAGTCCGTTTTTTCTGGAGTGCCTTTATCGTTTCGATTCTTTTGATCGCGGCATTGGTGATGATTACGGACATCAATGAAAGTAGAATAAAGCATTCGCTGCGCGCAAGGTGGATGGGTGTTTTTTTATTGGCCCTATTGGCTGAAGTAATGATTCAATTGGGCTTTTCGGCGAAGATTGGCCCAGGCTGGATGGTGCTGTGTGTAACCATCCCGTTTGTTGTTTTTTGGACCAAAAAAAAATTACTCACTGCGCTCTTTGTAGATCTTTCCCTTGTATTTTTTTATGGGATGATGAGCATCAATGCTTGGTTGAATCTCCTTCCTTGATTTT
This sequence comes from Bacteroidota bacterium, assembly GCA_039798325.1. Classification (GTDB taxonomy): domain Bacteria; phylum Bacteroidota; class Bacteroidia; order Flavobacteriales_D; family Sanyastnellaceae; genus CAMCTV01. Next base: position 57,410 of record JBDKGG010000002.1, on the reverse strand, counting down.
TGTTCAAGCTGCACGAGTACCAAACTATCCATCATCAAAATACTATCAGGTGATTCGGCGTGTATTTTCATTGAAGAGGAGAAATCTTCAGGTTGTATTTTAAGGCGTTGGAAGATTTCAGTTTGATAGGGCATCCATTTTTGGTTGGAGTCCGGCATTTGGTTGTAATACAGGTTGTATGCGGCGTTGGCCAATCTTAGTTCCAACAACACTTTTGCGGTTTCGCGGACATTCATTTTTGCTTGAACCTTTGGTTTTTGATCATTGCTGCATGCGCTGATCACAAGCATCGCCATTAAGGAGAAAATGAATCTCATCGATTGAAAGTTAATTGTTCTCCTTTTATTTTTTCATCAAAAACGCCATTGTCATAAGCGCAATGCCCATTGACCCATGTTTTCTCCACTCTGTTGTGAAAAAGGGTATTGTTAAAAGGAGTCCATTGGCATTTGTACAAGCTGTTTTCATCGGTGGCCAACCATGTAGCATTCAAATCCACCAAAACCAAATCAGCTTTGTAGCCTTTTTTGATGAATCCTCTGTTGGAGATATTGTACAAAAGTGCAACATTGTGACAAGCCTTTTGAACCACTTCATGGATGGTAAAAATCCCTTGATGGCACATTTCCAGCAAAGCGGGAAGTGCGTGTTGAACCAATGGGCCACCGCTTGGACACGAAGAATAGGGATTGGCTTTCTCCGCTAAAGTATGCGGCGCATGATCGGTCGCCAGTACATCGATGTATCCATCTTTTAAGGCTTGTCGAATGGCTGCACGGTCATTGGCAGTTTTCACTGCGGGATTCCATTTGATTCGGCTTCCTAGTGTATTGTAATCTTCATCTGAAAACCAAAGGTGGTGAACGCAAGCTTCTGCTGTAATTCTTTTATTCTTTAAGTCTTGGTTGGTAAAGAGATCAATTTCTTTGGCCGTGCTAATGTGCAGAATGTGCAATTGCGCATCGTGTTTTTTGGCCAGGGCAATGGCCTTTGAAGAGGATGCATAGCAGGCTTCTGCATTTCGGATGATGGGGTGCTGTTGCACTGGAATCCCATCTGGAAATTGGGATTGAATCCGCTGGAAGTTGGCTGCGATCATCTGATCATCTTCACAATGTGTGGCAATTAACGTTTTGGCGTTTTTGAAAATGGCGTTTAAACTATCTTCATTGTCCACAAGCATATTCCCTGTTGAGGAACCCATAAAAATCTTGATGCCGCATACATTTCGGATGTCCACATCACCCATCAAATGCGCGTTGGTTTGCGTGGCCCCGAGATAAAAGGAATAATTGGCCAAAGAAACATCGGCTGCACGTTGGTATTTTTTTTCCAACTCTTCAAATGTCACCGTATTGGGAACGGTGTTGGGCATTTCCATGAAGCTGGTGATGCCACCTGCAACAGCGGCTTTGGCTTCTGTATAGATTTCACCTTTGTGGGTTAAACCAGGTTCTCTGAAATGCACCTGATCATCGATAAGCCCCGGAAGCAGATGCTTGCCTGATCCGTCCACGACCTCTTGGAAATGATCACTTGATAAACTTTGTGCCGGTAGAATATCGGCAATCTGATCGTTTTCCAAAACAACATCGGCCAACGTTAAGCTGCCTTCATTGACAACAGTAACGTTTTGTATTAGTGTTTTCATATCAACCGTTGAAACGCATTTTCAATACGCCAATAAAAGCTTCATTGAAAATATTTAGACTCATTTTGCTTTTTCCCAAAAGACGATCTTTAAAGATGATGGGAACCTCTTTTATCCTAAAACCGGAACGTTTGGTTTTGTATTTCATTTCAATTTGAAAAGCATAGCCAATAAAACGGATGCCTTGCAAATCTAAATTTTCCAACACTTGTCTTTTGTAACAAACAAATCCAGCAGTTGCATCCTGGACACCTAGCCCAAGAACCAGATTAACATAGATACCAGCCCCTCTGCTCATGATTCTTCTTTTCAATGGCCAATCAATGACGCCTCCACCTTTGGTATATCTTGACCCTACGCTCATATCAGCACCACCTTGACAGGCTTCTACCAATCGAATCAAATCCTTTGGGGTGTGCGAAAAATCACAATCCATTTCGCAGATGTAATCATATTTTTCACCTATGGCCCATTGAAAGCCTGCAATGTAGGCGGTTCCCAAACCCAATTTACCCGTGCGTTGCAACAAGTTAATTCTATCGGTAAAATGAGATTGCTGTTCCTGAATCAATTGCGCAGTTCCATCTGGCGAACCGTCATCTACAAACAGTATGTCAAATGCCATAGGGAGATTCATAACGGTATGAATCATATTAACAACATTTTCCTTTTCGTTGTAGGTGGGTATGATGACCAAAGGATTTTTCACAAGATGCAGAATTGTTACAAATATAGAATGGTGAAACAATTAGGCGTCCAGTTCTCGGATAAATTCTTCCACCTTTTCTACCATTTTAACAGGTCCAATGAACAGGGGAGTTCTTTGATGCAGGTCCTTGGGTTGTATATCCAATATTCTATTCTTCCCATCAGAAGCCTTTCCTCCGGCTTGCTCAGCGATAAAGGCCAATGGATTGCATTCATATTGTAAACGCAATTTGCCTTCTGTATTTTTTTTGGTTCCTGGATAAATGTAGATACCTCCCTTGATGAGGTTTCTATGAAAATCGGCTACCAGAGACCCGATGTACCTTGCGGTGTAGGGCAAGTTGTTCTTTTTGTCAATGCTTTTGCAGTAATTGACATAGGCCTGAACTCCTTTGGAACAGCTGGCCATGTTGCCTTCATTGATGCTGTACATGGTACTGGTTTCTGGAAATTTCATGTCCGCGTGTGACAAGCAAAATTCACCAATGCTGGGCTCAAGGGTAAATCCATTGACGCCGTGACCAGTGGTATACACCAACATGGTGGATGATCCATAAATCACATATCCCGCAGCTACTTGATCTGAACCTTTTTGTAAAAAATCATTGACATTGGCCAAGTCACCCAATGAGCTTTTTCTGCGGTGAATGGAAAAAATGGTTCCAATGCTCACGTTCACATCAATGTTGGACGAGCCATCCAATGGATCAAATAATATCACATACTTGGCCTTGCGGCAATGCTCCAGGTCGAATGCAAAATACTTTTCGTTTTCTTCACTGCCAGCCCCGCAAACTTGTCCACCCCACTTGACCGCATTGAGCAAAGCTTGATCTGAAAAAACATCCAATTTCATTTGGGTTTCCCCTTGAATGTTGGTGGTGCTTTCCGCTCCCAAGATGTCTTGGAGCCCAGCTTTGTTTACTTTGTGGTTGATGATTTTAGCAGCAATGCTGATGTCTGCCAACAATCGACTCAAATCTCCAGAGGCAAACGGAAAATCCGTTTGGCGCTCCATGATGAATTCATTCAAAGTAACCATGCTCATGCCTCAAAGGTAACGGATAACCCCAATGTCGGCAATGAATTTCATCAGGAAAATACTTCGTTGGTGAGCCAAATAAATTCCGCTACGCCCAATTGTTCTGGTCGTTTTTGAAGTATCTCGTGTTCCCAATTTTTGTGCGCAATAAGGCTTTTAATGGAATTTCTTAATGTCTTGCGGCGTTGGTTAAAGGCCAGCTTCACCAATTGAATAAATTGTTGTTCATTACAACCCAATGAATCGTTGTTTTTGCGCTTCATTCGGATGACACCACTCTTTACTTTTGGTGGTGGATTGAACTCATTTTCGTTCACCGTGAACAAGTATTCTACGTCATACCAAGCTTGGATGAGAACGCTGAGAATGCCGTAATCTCTGGTTCCAGGCCCATTGGCCACCCTGAGGGCGACTTCTTTTTGAAACATTCCCACCAATTCAGGAACATGGTCTTTGTAATCCAAAACATGAAACAAGATTTGGGACGAAATGTTGTAAGGAAAATTGCCAATAACCGCGATGGGTTCTTTGGAAAAATCGAGCAAATTCATCCTCAAAAAGTCAGCGGAGTGGATGCGGTTTTTGAGTTGTGGATAATGGAGATGCAGATACACGATGGATTGTTGATCCACCTCTACCACATGGGTTTCATAAGGCAGTTGCAGCAGATGTTGCGTCAAAGCACCTGTGCCTGGACCAATTTCAAGTATTTTTTGGTATCCCCCAAATCCAGTCAGTGCTTGTGCAATGTCTGAAGCAATTTGAGGATTGGTCAAGAAATGTTGACCCAGGTGTTTTTTAGGAGCGACGTACATGATAATCTTGAATGGCGGAAAATTGAAACCCCCTTTGTTGGAGTTCTTTTAATATAACAGGAAGTGTCTGTAGCATGACAGGGCTGGCCTTTAGACTGTCATGAAATACAATAATGGATCCCGGTTTGGTGAGTTGTAATACTTTATCGATGCAGGTTTCAACGGATAGGTTGGCATCAAAATCACCCGTTAAAACATCCCACATGATGATGGAGTAATGTTTGAGCAACGCTTTTGTTTGTGTCCTACTGATTTGACCGTAGGGTGGGCGAAATAAGTTGGAAGGGTTGTTTTTTTTCGCGATTAATACATCTCGGAGGTATTGAGCGTATCCTGTTTTCCATCCATTTTTATGGTTTTGGGTGTGGTTCCCCACTTGATGTCCTTCAGATATTATCCTTTGAAACAATTCAGGGTGATTGTCCACATTTTTACCGATGCAAAAGAATGTGGCTTTGGCTTGAAATTGGGCCAAGAAATCCAAGACCTTTTCCGTGATGATGGGCGTTGGCCCATCATCGAAAGTTAGAAATACCTCTTTTTGATCGGTCGGAATGCGCCAAAAAAAATCGGTGCCCAATGCACGAATCAATCGAGGAGTTTGGTGTAAATACATCTTTCATGGCGAAAGTACAAAGGATTTAATGGTCTTTGCGGATTGATGACTTTGACCGTCCGCAATTTCGAGCAGGGCAAAGTACAAACCTGGTGAGCAGAGTGAACCTTCTTGATTGCGCCCATCCCATGTCCACTGTGCGGACGTCCCCAGCCATTCTGATTGGCAAAGCTGAGCCATCTCGTATCCGTCTTGTGATAGAATCCTTAAATGGGCTTCAACTCCAACTTGACTGCCTTGATACGTGAATGCAATAACATCGGTCCGCCCGTCTTGGTTGGGACTGAAATATTCGGGGGTGCATTGAAATGTTGATGATGAGATGGAATAATTCCATTGTTGTGAATTGGGACAACCCGGCGTTTGTCCCCCAACTTGCGCGCTGGAGGATAGCCAAGTCTCTTGACTCAAATCTCCCTCCACCCGTTCTAATGAAACGCCTTGTGTTTCTGACAAGTAAGGGTGATGCATGTTCTCGTTGTAGGTCAAGGTGTCCAATTTGTAAAAGGTGTAACCCAAGTACACAGTGCCTTCTGAAATGGTGAGATAGGGCAGATTTTTAACCAGATGACAATGTGCCTCAGCGCAAGGACTGGAAAGACCTCCCTCCGATAAAGCCAAGTATTGGTGCGCTCCGATGAAGTGGTGGTGGTTTTGAATGCCATACAACGAGCCACTTTGATTTTCAATCCAAAAATGATCCAAGGAGAAGTGGGATTCTCCATTGTTATATAGTTCAACAAAAGAAAATTGCCCTTCTGACGGATGAAAAAGAATCTCATTGAAGGAAATGGTTTCACCTTCATAAGGTTGAATGAAAGGAACATCCAATTCAATGAATGACGGAATGGATTGCTGGCAAAATGACACAGAATCTATCCTGATTTGAATGGTTTCTGAATGGCTGGGTAAGGGAATGATAAGGCTGTCGTGGGAAGAGAGGCAGGGCAGAGTGGTCCATTGGTTTTCTATGCTTATCCGAATGCTGTCCTGATCCCACGGTAGGTTGGACCACAAGTATAGTCGTTGTTCCAAGTCGATTCCCCAGTCTGTGAGGGTCATGGTCGGAGCTTGAAAGTTGGGGTCATTTAGGGAGTTGATGGCTCCGGGTGTCGCTCCTGATGGATCAATGCATGCCGCCCAGTTGAATTCTCCAGAGCAAGGAAGGGTGGCGTTTCGTTGCTCCAAAGACCAACCACCATCTGATTTGGCTGCGTTCTTATAAGTTTGGAAGTCATATTGAAAAACATCGACAATGCTGCCATCAGCAGAGCAGAGGGTTAAACTATCCCCTGTATTGGTTAAAGTTGAGAAACTCGGGAATCCCCAGCACCTGCCACTGTAGTGAATGGTATCCTCTATTTGGCAGAGAATGGCGTAGCCGTTTGGAGGGATCATTCGAGGGGGTAGGGCATGGGCTGTTGACGTATTGTACAACATCCAACCCATGAGCAGTATGCTGTCTGGAGAAGGATTATACAGCTCAATGAATTCACTGATTCCGGCGGCTGACGGAGGGTCTGGATCGGGCAACACCTCATTGATGACCACACTTCTTTTGCCCGTATTCATCTCTTGCAGAGGAAAGATGGGCGCTCCAAAGTACACATCATCCCAAAAGAAATTGGCCATATTGGAGCTGGTGCATTGTGCTTGCAGGCACAATTTGGTTGCGGAAAAACCAGTGGGAATAGCTACGTGCAATAATGGATGATATTGGGACGAATCATTGTCTTGAAAGTAAAAATGGACCATCGTATCTTGGACCATTTTGAAATGACCATAAACGCCATTGGCAATGGGAAAGGCTTCTGCAATGGGTTCCCAAATCGCCCCATCATTCCAAAAGATTTGAATCAAATCCGAACTCCCCGCATTGCCCCATTGGATGACCCATCCTTGAACTTGCGCATTGTTGTTGTGACCCACACTATCGGGATTACCAGCATTGTACAGTAGGATTCTTCCAAAGTTATTGCTACTACCCGCAAAATTTTGTCGGATGAAACAGGAAAATTCTTGGACGTTACCGGGTGCAATTAAATCATGTTGTAATTGGAAAAATCCAGGGTGATTGAATTGAGATTGCAATTGTTGGTTGCTATTGATGATGAATGCATCTTCATCTCCATTCCATCCTGCGGAAGGCCAAGTGCCTGAAAATTGTTCCATCCATTGGCCATAACCAATGGAAAAAAACAATGAAATAAAAGGGGTGAATAGGCTTTTCATGCTGCGAAACTATTTTACCTTCGTGACTCTAAACAGAAACACATAAGGCGCATATATGAAAGTGGCAGTAGTAGGAGCAACAGGCTTGGTGGGAACCAAAATGTTGCAGGTTTTGGCAGAAAGAAAATTTCTCATTTCGGAGTTGATTCCTGTAGCCACCGAGAAATCAGCCGGGAGTAAAATTGTTTTTCAAGACAATGAATATACGGTTGTTACTCCGCAACAGGCATTGACCATGGGTCCGCAGATTGCGCTATTTTCAGCAGGTGGTTCAACCAGTTTGGAGTGGGCTCCTCAGTTCGCAGCTATGGGTTGTACGGTGATTGACAACAGCAGTGCTTGGCGCATGGATCCTTCTAAAAAGTTGGTTGTCCCAGAAGTCAATGGATCTGTATTGACCGCAGCGGATAAGATCATAGCCAATCCAAATTGTTCGACTATTCAAATGGTGATGTTTTTACAGCCCTTATATGCCCTTTATGGGATTAAACGAGTCATAGTGAGCACATATCAAAGTGTAACTGGCACAGGCAAGAAGGCTGTTGATCAATTGATGAATGAGCGGAATGGAGTAGAAGGTGAGATGGCCTACCGTTATCCCATCGACATGAATTTGATTCCGCAGATTGATGTCTTCATGGATAACGGTTATACCAAGGAAGAAATGAAAATGATCTTGGAGACCAAGAAAATCATGGGAGATGAGGGCATTGCCGTAACCGCCACTGCTGTTCGTGTTCCTGTGATGGGGGGACATTCTGAGAGCATCAACGTAACTTTTGATCGCGAGTTTGACATGGCACAAGTAAGAGAGGCCTTGATTCATTTTCCAGGTATTGTATTATTGGACAACCCGGACATGGCGGAGTATCCCATGCCGTTGATTCATGCCCATGATCAAGACGCCGTATTTGTTGGACGTTTGCGCAGAGATGATACCGCTCCCTTTTCCTTGAATGCTTGGGTGGTTTCCGACAACTTGAGAAAGGGCGCTGCTACCAATGCCGTACAAATTGCTGAAATCGTTGCCAAATGGGTCGCCTAAGCTGTTGGTTTTTTCTTTTTATATGGACGATTGCTGCCTGCAATCCCAATAGCAGCCATCAAAGTACACCTCAATCCGGGGGGCTGTCCACTGTCTCAAATGATGCCGAACCGAAAGGCAATGATGCGCCGCAGGAAGAACAAATCAATGAAGAACAACAGACCAATTTATCCAATGGGATTCAACTGTTGTCATGGAACATTGCCAATTTGGGCAAGTCTAAGGATGATGCGGAGATCGGAGTCATGGCCAATGTATTGAAGTCATATGAAGTAGTTGCCATTCAAGAAGTGGTAGCGGGTGAGGGCGGCGCGCAGGCAGTAGCGCGATTGGTGGATGCCTTGAATAGAAAGGGCAGCAAATGGGATTATGTTGTGAGCAATCCAACATCGGGAGGAAAGGGAGTGGAGCGGTATGCTTTTCTTTGGAAACCGTCTCGGGTAAAAATAAAAGGCAAACCATGGTTGGATGAACACTTGGCAGATGCCATCGATCGAGAACCGTTCATGGCCCGATTTGAGAAGGGGTCCCAGGTTATTACAGTAGCCAGCTTCCACGCCGTTCCGCAGAGCAAATACCCCAATGCCGAAATTGAACTGCTCAAAGATTTTCCAAAATGGTATGCTGAAGACCATCTGGTTATGGTGGGAGATTTTAATGCATCCAATGAGGAGTATGGCGGTGAAACGCTGATGAAAAATGGATTTAAAGATGCCATGAACAATGTGCGAACAACCATCAAAATGAAGCCGGACAAAGAGGGAAGGCATTTGGCCAACCCATTTGATCACGTGTATTTTGAGCAAAAGGAATTGCAGATTGGGGCACAAGGAACGGTTGACTTTACCACGCAGTTTGGCGATTTGAAAAGCGCGCGGCTCATAAGTGATCACATTCCTGTTTGGGCAAGCGTTTCTGTGCGGTAAATTCGCCACATGAATCAACCCAAAAGATATTTAATTACTGCAGCGCTTCCCTATGCCAATGGCCCGATACACATTGGGCACATCGCAGGGGCATATCTTCCTGCGGATATTTACGTTCGGTATTTGAAGGCCAATCAGAAGGATGCTGTTTTTGTTTGCGGTTCAGATGAGCATGGAGCGGCCATCACTTTGCGCGCCCGCAAGGATGGCAAGTCGCCCCAAGAGATTGTGGACCATTATCATGAATTGATGCACCAAGCGTTTACAGATTTTGGGATTCAGTTTGATGTTTATCACCGCACGTCTGCCAAGGAGCACCACGAGATGAGTCAGGCTGTCTTTCAGCGCTTGTTGGAAAAGGGAATGTTTGAGGTAGAGACGTCGCAACAATATTATGATGCAGAAGCCAAACAGTTTTTGGCGGATCGCTATATCATCGGCACATGCCCCAAATGCAGCAATGATCGCGCTTATGGCGATCAGTGTGAGAAATGTGGAAGCGCCTTGAGTCCTTTGGAATTGATTGAACCCAAGTCTACTTTGACGGGAAGCGCTCCTGTGCTCAAAGAAACTTCCCATTGGTATTTGCCCATGGCCAGCCACGAAGGATGGATCAAGTCTTTTATTCAAGACGGTCAGCTCGATGGCATTCAACACCATGTCACCAAAGAATGGAAGGCCCATGTTTTGGGGCAATGCATGAGTTGGATCGACGGGGGATTGCAAAGTCGCGCCATGACCCGCGATTTGGATTGGGGTGTCCCCGTCCCAGTTGAAGGCGCTGATGGCAAGGTATTGTACGTTTGGATGGATGCGCCCATTGGTTACATCACCAACACCAAAGTATGGGCCGATGCCAATGGTAAAAATTGGGAAGACTATTGGAAAAGCCCCGATTCTAGATTGATTCATTTCATTGGCAAAGACAACATTGTTTTTCATTGCATCATCTTCCCGATTATTCTAAAAGCCCATGGTGATTTTGTTCTTCCATACAACGTACCCGCCAATGAATTCATGAATTTAGAAGGGGACAAAATTTCTACTTCGCGAAATTGGGCTGTTTGGTTGCACGAGTATATTCAAGAGTTTCCGGGTAAGCAAGATGAGATGCGTTATGTGCTTTGCTCCATCATGCCTGAGCAGAAAGACAGTGAGTTTACATGGACAGATTTCAAAGACCGGGTGAATAATGAGTTGGCTGATATCTTGGGAAATTTTGTCAATCGCGTTTTTGTTTTAAATAACAAATACTACAACGGCGTTTTACCGGATGTGACGGCTTATGAGCCGGACGAATTGGACAAAGAAGTGGTTTTGGGATTGGAGCAAAGTTTCCGCGCAGTGGGCGAGAAAATTTCAGCTTTCCGTTTTAGAGAGGCCCTTTCAGAAGCCATGCAAATGGCGCGTTGGGGAAACAAATATTTAACGGAAACCGAGCCATGGAAATTACAGAAGACCCAGCCGGAGCGAACGGCTTTCATTCTTTTTCAATGTGCGCAAATCATTGCCCGATTGTCCATTGCCATTGAACCATTTTTGCCATTTACAGCGGCCAAACTCAAAGCGGCTTTGCAGGCGCCTCAATGGACATGGCAGGATGGGGAAAACAAAGTTCTTTTGTCGCCAGGACATGCCATTGGAAGTTTGGGAATCCTTTTTGAGAAAATCACTGACGAGCAGGTGGCATTGCAAGTATCCAAGCTGGAACAATCCAAAGCGCAAAGTCAGGCCGTAGTGGAAGGAGCAAAAGAAAACATTTCCTTTGAGCAATTTCAAGGAATGGACTTGCGCATGGTCAAAGTTTTGGAAGCCGAGCGGGTTCCCAAAACCAAAAAGTTACTGAAGTTGAAAGTAGATACAGGGTTTGATCAACGAACCGTCATCAGTGGTATAGCGGAGCATTATGAGCCAGAAGACCTCTTGGGTAAAACCATCTTGATGTTGGTCAATTTAGCACCACGAGAAATCAAGGGAGTAGAGAGCCAAGGCATGATTTTAATGGCGGAGAATGCACAAGGCCAATTGACAGCTTTGGTGCCTGATCGCAATGCCGAACCGGGAAATTCCGTTGCCTAATGATACAACCACCTTTTTTACAGAAGGGAGAAAAAATCGGTATCTGTGCCACAGCACGTTGGTTGACGCCAGAGCAGTGGGAACCGGCCCAGTTGATTTTGGAAAGTTGGGGACTGATACCTGTTGTCATGCCGCAAGTTTTTGTTCAAAACGATCAATTGGCGGGCACTGATGAAGAGCGTATTGATGGTCTGATGCAATGTTTGAAGGATGTAGAAATCAAGGCAATCATGATTGCACGTGGCGGATACGGATCGGTAAGGGTCGTCGATGCCATTCCAGATGATGTTATCTTAAATAGCAACAAATGGATTTGCGGATACAGTGATGTCACAGTATTGCACAACCGTTGGAACAATCTGGGCTTGTCCACCATACATTCCACCATGCCCATTTCCTTTCCTTCATGCACCCCCCTTGCCTTGTCACAATTGCAAGGCGCGTTGATGGGCCATTGGCAGAGCAGAACGTGGAAGGGAGCTTCATGGAGATGGCAGGATGCTGAAGCACCCATGGTGGGTGGAAACTTGAGCGTCATTTATTCACAGTTGGGTTCTCCCACTCAGCCCAAGACAGCAGGGTGTTTTTTACTGTTGGAAGATGTCGATGAAATGTTGTACCATTTGGACCGAATGATGCAAGGACTCATGCGTTCGGGATTGTTGAACAACGTCAAGGGAATAGTAGTAGGTGGATTGACCCAAATGAAAGACAATACCCAGGCATTTGGTTTTTCCATGGACAATCCATGGGGAAAGACGGCGGAGGAAATTCTGTTATCCTATGCTCAAACCCTGAACCTGCCCATTGTGTTTGATTTTCCATCGGGTCATTGGGAACAAAATGAAGCCGTTTATCTGGGTCGTCCATTGCGCATCAGGCGCCAAGAAAATGATAACCAATCTTTCACGATGGAATTGGTCTAGTTTATAAAATTATCGCTTACCTTTGTAAGTGTAGAAAGTACACTAAGTAGGAAATTGTTATGTCGAGCCTTGATGAAATGGGATATGACGGAGCTTCGATGGAGTTCATTGTCATTAGTTCATCCGAGATGGAGGTGCGCTTGGCATGGTTGCTCAATACCCATTTGAAATTGGATTTGTGCAGGATAGATGACATAAAAGTACCTCAACGAGATAAGGAATTTTCCTATCATACCCGGTTCATTTTTAACAGTGACGAGGAGAAGATGGAGGTAAATTTGTTTGAGAACAAATCGCCCAATGGACCTTTGATTCCGGATTGGGCGCGATGGGATTATATCTTGAAGTTGGATCATGAGCGTGAGCCGATTGCCCCGCTTTGGGTTCCAAAAATCAAGACAATACCGGGAGTTGCTGCTGCGTTAGAAATAGAGTTAACCAAAATAAAAACATTGGAACGGCTGATACAAGCCTGTTTCCCACAGACGGACAGAAGATGAAAAAGACAAAAATTGTAGCGACCATTGGACCAGCGTCCACAAGTCGTGAGACATTGAAAGCCATGGTACAAGCCGGATTGGATGTTGCTCGTTTAAACTTTTCACACGGCGCGCATGAAGTGCACGAAGAAGTGGTTCAGCACATTCGTTCTATCGATGCGGAATTGGGAACCCATACTGCGATTTTGGCCGACCTACAAGGTCCCAAGCTGCGTGTGGGTGAGATGGAAAACAACGGAGTAGACCTTTCCGTTGGTGCGTTGGTAAAAATTACAACAGAGAAACAAATCGGTACCAGTGAAGTGATTTATACCAATTACAAAGAATTTCCTGCCGATGTTAAACCAGGTGAGACCATTTTGTTAGATGATGGAAAACTGGTGATGATGATTGAGTCAACCGACGGTCAAAAAGAAGTGATGGCCCGTGTTGTTCAAGGTGGTGTATTGTCTTCTAAAAAAGGTTTGAACCTCCCCAATACCAAAGTTTCTTTGCCTTCATTGTCCCAAAAAGACATTGAAGATTTGCACTTCGCATTGTCTTGTGATGTGGATTGGATTGGATTGTCCTTTGTCAGAAATGCGGCTGATGTGGTTGCATTAAAAGCCATTATTCAAGAAAGTGGCAAACACGCCAAAGTAGTTGCCAAGATTGAGAAACCTGAAGCCGTTGATCAAATTGATGAAATCATTGCCGAGACCGATGCGGTGATGGTGGCACGTGGTGATTTGGGAGTAGAAATTCCCATTCAAAATGTTCCATTGGTGCAAAAGATGATTGTGCGCAAATGTGTGGAGAATGCCAAGCCTGTTATTGTGGCTACTCAGATGATGGAGAGCATGATCACCAGCATGACACCAACCCGTGCTGAAGTGACGGATGTCGCCAACGCCGTGATCGATGGCGCTGATGCGGTGATGTTAAGTGGTGAGTCTTCAGTTGGAAAGTATCCAGTGGAGGCGATTAAAATGATGAACAATATTGTGGAGCAGGCCGAACTCTGTGAAGATGTTTACCACAAAGAAGAAGCACCAGATGGAACGGACGAATCTCGTTTTTTGACCGATAGCGTCTGTTTCTCTGCCTGCCGTTTGGCCCAGCGGACCCATGCCGCCGCCATTGTCGCAATGTCCTTTTCCGGTTACACAGGTTACAAAGTGTCCAGCTGGAGACCCAAGGCCAATGTTTTTGTTTTTACCGGCAACAAGCGCATCTTGACCCAAATGAACTTGGTATGGGGTGTCAAAGCCTTCTATTATGACAAAATGGTCAGCACAGATCAAACCATCGCCGATATTCGCTACGAGTTGAAAAAGCGTGGCTACATCAAGGATGGCGAGTACTTGATCAATATTGCCTCTATGCCCATCAATGAGCAGGGGATGACCAATATGGTCAAAATCAGCAAGGTGTAAGGGCCAGTTGCCTTTCCTTTGTTATCTTCGCGGGTTTACAGAATCTAGCCTAAAATGGGAAACCTATACCGTGAAGTCAAAGGGATCAACTTGCCGTCCATCGCAAAGGAAATTGTTGCGCAGTGGGACGAGAAGGATGTATTCCGCAGAAGTGTGGAGGAGAAAGATCCATCCAATTCATTTGTATTCTTTGAAGGACCTCCCTCAGCCAACGGTATTCCTGGTATTCACCACGTGATGGCCCGTGCCATCAAAGACGTATTTTGTCGTTACCAAACCCTCAAAGGAAAAAGAGTGCAACGCAAAGCCGGTTGGGACACCCATGGATTGCCCATCGAATTGGCAGTGGAAAAGACCCTCGGAATCAAAAAAGAAGACATTGGTACCAAGATTACGGTAGAAGACTACAACAAGGCTTGTCGCAAAGAGGTGATGAAGTACACCGACCTCTGGGAGTCCCTAACCCGCGAAATGGGTTATTGGGTCGACATGCAGGATCCGTACATCACCTACGACAACAAATACATTGAAACTGTTTGGTGGCTTTTGGGACAATTTTATCAAAAGAATTTGTTGTACAAAGGGTTCACCATTCAACCATATAGCCCTGCTGCGGGAACGGGTTTGAGCTCGCATGAGCTGAATCAACCCGGTTGTTATAAGGAAGTAAAAGACACTTCAGCGGTGGCTCAGTTTCAAGTCAAGGACGATGGATTTATGGCCGATGTTCGCGCTGGATTGCCCTTGTATTTTTTGGCATGGACGACAACTCCTTGGACCTTGCCCTCGAACACAGCCTTGGCGGTTGGTGCTGATATTGATTATTGTGTTGTCAAAACCTGCAATCCATTCAATGCACAACCTCAGATAGTGATTTTGGCCCAAAACCTCATGGGAAAATACTTCTCTGAGGCAGGAGCCGCTTTGGCTTTCGAAGATTTTAAACCCGGTGATAAAACGCTTCCTTATGTTGTATTAAAAACAGTCAAGGGGAAAGAGTTGGCGGGTCAATCATACCACCAATTGTTGCCCTTTGTAACCCCAGAAGGAAAGGCTTTTGAGGTGATCATTGGCGATTTTGTTACTACCGAAGATGGAACTGGAATCGTGCACATTGCTCCCTCTTTTGGTGCGGATGACTTCAGGGTGGCCAAGCAGAATGGCATTGTTGCCCTGACCTTGGTTGATCGCAGAGGCCGTTTTGTCCCTGAAGTGCAAGATGGTGTGTTTTTGTATGGTGAGGAATTTGTCAAAGAAGACTACTACGCAGTTACTGAAAAGGCCGATGAATTGAGCATTCAGCAAGAGAAGTTGAGCAGTGTAATTGCCGATACCAGCAAGTTGAAATACTTGAGTGTGGATGAGCGCATTGTGTTGAAGTTGCAGACGGAAGGGAAATTATTCAAGAAAGAAAAATACGCCCACAACTATCCCCATTGCTGGCGCACGGACAAACCTGTATTGTATTATCCCATGGATTCTTGGTTCATCAAGGTTCCTGAGATCCGTGACCGCATGGTGGAGTTGAACAAAACCATTCACTGGCGTCCAGAGGCTACAGGTTCAGGTCGTTTTGGGAATTGGTTAGAAAGTGCCAATGATTGGAACTTGTCTCGCTCGCGATTCTGGGGAATTCCGCTTCCCATTTGGCGAACAGAGGATGGAAAAGAAAGCATCTGTATTTCCTCTGTGGCCCAATTGAAAGAGGAATTGAACAAGGCGGTTGCCGCTGGCGTGATGGCTGAAAATCCTTTGGCCAATTATGCCCCCGGTGACAACACCAAGGAGAATTACGATACTTTCGATTTGCACAAGCCGTATGTTGATCAATGGGTATTGGTTAGCTCCACCGGACAACCCATGAAGCGCGAGAGCGATTTGATAGATGTTTGGTTTGACAGTGGTTCGATGCCCTATGCCCAGCTGCATTATCCATTTGAGAATAAGGCATTGGTCGATGAGCGCAAAGCCTTTCCAGCAGATTTTATTGCAGAAGGCGTCGATCAAACCCGCGGTTGGTTTTATACCCTGCACGCCATTGCAACGGCCTGCTTTGATTCAGTTGCCTACAAAAACGTGGTTTCGAACGGATTGGTTTTGGATAAAAACGGCAATAAGATGTCCAAGCGATTGGGCAATGCAGTGGATCCATTCATTACCCTATCGAAATATGGTCCAGATGCGACACGTTGGTACATGCTGACCAATGCCCAGCCATGGGACAATTTGAAATTTGATGAAGAGGGTATTGTGGAGACCCAACGCAAATTGTTTGGGACTCTTCTGAATACCTATCAGTTTTTTGCCATCTATGCCAATATTGATGGCTTTGAATACAAGTACGATACCATCCCAGTGGCCGATCGCCCTGAGTTGGACCGATGGATCATTTCCAGATTGAATTCTTTGATTCAGTTCGTGGACAAGCATTTGTCTGACTTTGATCCTACACCTGCGGCCCGTGCAATTGATGAGTTTGTCGATGTGCATTTGTCCAATTGGTACGTCCGATTGAGCCGCAAAAGATTCTGGCATGGAGAGATGTCCGGTGATAAATTGTCGGCCTACTTAACCTTGCACGAATGCATGACAGCGGTGAGCAAAATGATATCACCCTTTGCGCCCTTCTTTGCAGATTGGTTGTATTTGCAATTGACATTGGGCAAAGAAAAAGACTCAGTTCACCTGTCCCAATGGCCGGAGGCCCAGGTAGCTCACATTCACGCCGATTTGGAAGAGAACATGGAATTGGCCCAGCGCATATCTTCCATGGTATTGTCTATCCGAAAAAAAGAGAACATCCGAGTACGACAACCGCTTCAATCGGTCAAGATTCCCGTCATTCATGCAGAGATGGCGGAGAAAATCAAGCACGTGCAAGATTTGATTTTGTCTGAGGTCAATGTCAAAGATTTGGTCTTTGTCGATGAAGGGGAGTCCAAGTTTGTCAAGAACTTGAAATTGAATTTCAAAACCTTGGGAAGAAAATGTGGGAAAGCCATGAAGGAAGTGCAGTTGTTTGCTGAGCAAAATGGCCAGCAAATGATTGAGGACATTGAGAAAAAAGGAGTAACGTTGGTTCCCACGACCATTGGCGAGATGGAATTGATTATCGAGGATGTAGAAATTATTCCTGTGGATATTCCAGGTTGGAAGGTGGTCAATCAAGGCAATTTGACCGTTGCGTTGGATGTAACCATTACCGAAACCCTCAAGGACGAGGGGATTGCACGTGAGGTGGTGAACCGGATACAGAACATTAGAAAAGAATCACAATTGCAGGTCACAGATCGAATTCGGGTAAGCTTAACCGCAAATTCAATTTGGAATGATGCAATTGAAAAAAATTCCCAATATATTCGCAATCAAGTTTTAGCGGATGAAATAACATTTGTCAACGACTTGAAAGAGGGAGTGCAAGTGGAGTGGGATGAAAACCTAACATTGAACATTCACATTCAAAAATCTTAAGTGATGGCGAAGAAAGTTGTAAAAAAGGCTGCTAAGCCAGTGGCGAAGAAGGCAGCAAAACCAGTAGCAAAGAAGGTTGTAAAACCAGCGCCCAAAAAAGTGGCGAAGCCTGCTGCCAAGAAGGTTGTGGCCAAGGCTGCGCCCAAAAAAGTGGCGAAGCCCGCTCCTAAGAAAGCAGTGAAGCCAGTAGCAAAAAAAGCAGCTACCAAGCCAGTCGTTAAGAAAGTGGCCAAGCCAGTAGCTAAGCCTGCAGCCAAGAAGGTTGTGGCCAAAGCTGCGCCAAAGAAAGTGGCCAAGCCAGCACCCAAGAAATCGGCTCCTAAGGCAGCGCCCAAGAAAGTTGTAAAACCCGTGGCCAAGAAAGCGGTAAGTAAGCCAGTGGTTAAGCCAGTGGCCAAAAAAGCAGCTAAGCCTGCAGCCAAGAAGGTGGTAGCCAAACCCATAGCCAAGCCTGTTGTCAAAAAGGCAGCACCAAAACCAGCCCCTGTGGTGAAGGCGGCCGCTCCCAAAAAGGTGGAAGTAAAAAAGGCAGTGGTTAAAAAACCTGAGGTCAAGAAGCCGGAGCCAGTGAAGAATGTGAAAGCACCGATTAAAAGTAAACCTGTTGTTTCTCCCAATGTCAAGGTAGAGGCTCCCAAAGTGGCAGAGAATGCCAATATCGTTTCTCAGCGTTATTCTGATGCCGATTTGAAAGAATTTGAGGGTTTGATTCGTGAGAAATTGGTACAAGCCAAGGCGGACTTGGATGAGTTGAAGCAAAGTTTGTCCCATGAGGGCGACAACAGTACAGACGATACATCACCTACCTTCAAAATGATGGAAGATGGTACAGATACCACCAGCAGAGAGGAGGTGGCACAGTTGGCTGCGCGTCAGGAAAAGTTTATCCAATCTTTGGAAAATGCTTTGTTGCGCATCAAGAATAAAACCTATGGCATTTGCCGAGTAACCGGTAAATTGATTCCCAAGGAGCGATTGAGATTGGTTCCTCACGCTACATTGAGCATCGAGGCCAAGAACATGCAATAAGGTCCAGCCATGAGGAGTTGGGACAAAAGAGCTTGGTGGGCAATCGGTATTTTTGGGATCGTGATCTTGTTGGATCAATGGGTGAAGTTGTATATAAAAACAACCTTTCATTACGGTGAAGCCGTTGAGGTAATACCCAATTGGTTGCACATACAGTTTGTTGAGAATCCAGGAATGGCTTTTGGCTGGATGTTGCCAGGTCAGAGCGGAAAATTGATCTTGACTGTGTTTCGCATCTTGGTTTTCTTTGGAATTATGTGGTATTTGATACAACTGATTAAGCAAAAGGCCAAGGTAGGATTGGTAGCCTGCATGGCTTTGATTTTGGCGGGAGCTTTGGGCAACATCTTGGACAGCGTTTTCTACGGAGTTGTATTTGATAAGGGGTCGGTGTATGATGAGGCCTATGAGGATTTTGTTCCTTACCATGACATCGCCCAGTGGAGCAGTGACGGTTATGCACCTTGGTTAATGGGCAATGTGGTGGACATGATCCATGTGACCAAGTACATTCATTTTCCTGAATGGGTTCCGGGCATAGGTGGCGAGGTCAAGCCATTGTTCCCTCCCATTTTCAACATCGCTGACTCTGCCATTAGTGTCGGAATAGTAGTCTTGTTGCTTTTTCAGCGCAGGTTGCTGGGAAAGGAGGAGGAAAGAGCGGTATAATTTGTATATACATAAGATGTTTTTCTTATATTCGTGAAAATATACGGATAATGAAAAAATCTATTCTTTTCTTTGTTCTTGCCTCCATCATGTTTGGAGCTTGTGGAACATTTCAATTCACCTCAAGAAGGGTTGAGGTTGGTAATTCCAATATTCAAACAGTTCCCATGGTTGCTGATTTGAGAATTGACTTTTCTAAAAAAGTGACTTCTTATTCGTCATGGATGAAGACTACCTCCGAGGCAAAAGGAGATGCCTATTTAAAAGCAATCACTGAAAATAACATTGATGTTTTAGTAGACCCAATTTATAAAGTGGAATCAAAACCAAGATTTTTGTTTTTTTTCCGTCGAAGTCAAGCTACAGTATATGGATTTGCCGGAATGTATGAAAATCCTAGAAGTAAGGTAACTTTTATCAATGATTTGGGAACACTTGATAAAGAGAATATCGAGAAATATAATTTAGTTATGGCTGGTAGTGCGCCTTCGTCAGGCGAATTCGGCAGCGCTCCAAAGGTCCGTAAGGGCATTCTAGGATTCTTTAAAAAATAGTCCTTGAGACTGATTCGGAACATATTGGCCATACTCGTTGGGGTGTGGTTCCTTTCTGCATGTACCTCGAAGATTTCTCAAGGAAGAATAGTATACATGGCCAATCGGAGCGTCGAAACATTTCCAACATCAGCCAATTTATGTATTGACTTTAAACAGATCATTCAGTCAAACTCCGAATGGAGAAAGTCGCCAAAAGAATCGAGAGAAGAGGCTTATTGGAACGCGCTACTCTCTTCCCCTGAAACGGATGTTTTGGTTTCTCCTATTTTTGAAATTCAATCGAAGCGGGTTCTATTTTTATTTACCCGGTATCGCTCAAAAATTCAAGGATTTCAAGGAAACTATTGTGGACAGAAACCTTGGTCTGATTCTATTGATCAAATGGGGTATATCTCTGAATTAGATATTCAAAAGTTGAGGTGGATAATGGGTGAGGATTATACGAACAATCAACAATTTTCAGATCTTAGAATTGAGAGAATAGTTGATGTATCTGTTATTGATAACCATTCAGTCGATGTTGATGTAGAGAAAAAGTTGGAGGATAATTTGTTGCAGGATGAAGTGATTTTGGGTATTAATCAATCTGTGGATTCTTCCAATCAAAAGCAATTGGAAAAATTGGATACAATTCAGAATCAGATTGAAATCAATGATGTGAATTTTACAAATTCAATATTGGTGAAGCCAGAATTGGTTGCTGAATCCAACATTGAATTTTTATCGAGTGATTCCTTAAAGACAAATGAGAAGTTAGATTCCAAAGCCAGCGAATCGTTGTCGAATAACCGAACTAGCAATGAGGTCATAGTTGTTGGAGAGCAAAGGCAAAGTAGGGTGTCACTGGCGAATGAAGAAAAGAAAGTGGATATTAAGGCAAATAAGGAAGAAGAGCCTGGCGAAGAGAATGCGCCGAATGTTATCAATGGAAATGAAAATGATGAAGCCAAGGTGACGGGTGTTGATCAGGATATTTCTGATGATTTATACATTTATCATGATTTTGCTATTGCCAGTTTAATTAAAAGATTGGATATGCAAGGGCTCGTTGATTTTGTAGATTTTGAGAGATTGTATTATTTTGAGAATGAATTTTTATCGGTATACTTTAGTAACAATTCCACAGCTAAAGATTACAATTCATTGGATGAGAAACTTGCCCAATTGGAAAAACAAAATGCCAAACAGTTGATTTACGTCATGCAAACAATATTGGTGAAATTGTCTTCTAAGGATTATTCTCAAGATGGTGATATCAACAAAAACACTTTGATTCGTAATCTGGAAATAAGAGCGAATGAGTATTTGAAAACCCTACCAAGCGAGTTGAAGATGAGTATTCAAAGCGATAAGGATTTACAGATTTTTCGTAAGCAATTGCTTACTCTTTATCGCGCAGCGTTATGTTATCGTAGAATGGATCAATTGAGTGCAGCACCGGCATCGAACTTGGAAGTTTTTGATGAGACAATTAAATCTAATCAGCAGCCAACGGAGATGGTTGAGAAAACGACTGGTGAGGATTTCCCCAAAAATCTAAATCAAAGTATTTTTAAAATGAGCGCTGATTTTAAATATAGCCGACGCAATCCTATACCAAAGAATGTAGTGATGCCTGAGGGTGTGGTTTTTAGTATTCAAGTGGGAGCATTCAGGAAAGAATTGCCCAACGATTTCTACCGGGAATTTGGACCAATACGTATCGAGAATGTTGATGGGCAATTGAATCGGTATATTGCTGGTTGTTTTGTCAACGAGTCTGAGGCTCAGCTGGCGCTTGGTCAAATCAGGCTGAGGGGATATCCAGATGCTTTTATGGTGGCTTATCAAAATGGAATTCGAATTCCAGTTCATCAGGCGCGTAACCTGAGGAATTAAGCCATTTTCTCCAAGAGTTGCGAGTATTTCTCCAGCAATTCCAGGTATTTGTTTTTCCAAAACTGGGCGGAGTGTTCTGCTGGATTTTCTGAATGGTTGGCAGCGGATGAATTTCCCAGATTCCCTTCATTTTGTATTGGGAGTATATAGACGTGTAAAACGTTCTCAAATCGTTTTACAATAAACTCGTCCAAGTCAGGGTTTTCAAAGTAGTTGTAAATGGTTTTTCGGGAAAGTTTGAGCTTTTGCGCTAGGGCGGTAATGCTCCATTCTGATGCGCGCACCGCGTCTTCTAGCTGTTTTCCGACATGAACTTTCACAGGTCAAAATAGCGAAATATTTTGTTTCCATAAGTACACAACTGTGGAAATAATTTACACTTTGTTCATACTCAAAAATGTGTAAAGTGTAAAATATTGTATATATTTGGCTTTTAGGACAAAGAAAATCTTTAAACCAAATAACATGAAAACAGCAAAAAACCTCGTTTTATTGGGCATTGTGATGTCCGCCTTCCTTTCTTCTTGCACCATGCAAAAGTGTGTTTACTCCAAAGGCTACTATGTGGATTGGTTTGGTGGAAAGTCAAAAAAGGAGAACCTGAAAACTACATCTAGCGTTTCATCAGATGAATTGAATATTTCTAGTAATGAATTGATTCATGAGAAAAAGGATGTAGCTCAGAACGAAACAAAAGTTGAGGAAAATGTTGATCAGTCAATGGCAGTGGCAAGTATTGATAACAATGAGATTTTTACAACGGATATTGATAGAAGTGAATCTGCTTCACACAAATCTGCTAATCTATCAGATGACATCAATTCTTTTCGCAGTGAATTTAAAAATGGCGCGAGTGTGATCTTGTCACCCCCAGATGATCAAAAAACCAATGGTTTGGCTTTAGCTGGGTTTATTTGCAGTCTAGCAGGGTTGTTAATATTTGGGGTCGTTCTCGGATTATTGGGGATAATATTCAGTGCGATTGGTCTTGGAAAGATAGCCAAGGACTCTTCAAGATGGAAAGGTAAAGGAATGGCAATAGCCGGCCTTATCGTTGGTGTCATTGATATCGTAGTTTGGATAGTGCTCTTAGCATTGATTATTTAATGGAGTTGCTCAGGATCAAGCATATTCAATTTATAGGAAATAACTAAAAACAAAAATCATATGAAAAAAACAATTTTATGGATGATGGCTTTGACCATCGGAGCAATGACCAACATGGGTTGTGCAAAAAAAGAAGGTTGCATGAATCCCCAAGCAACCAATTACAATGAAGATGCAAAAAAGGATTGCAATTGTTGCACCTATTCAGGTGAGGTGGTGTTTTGGGTAAATCAGACTAGCGCATCTTACATTTCCACAACTGGATTGGCTTCAACCCTTAAGTATTACGTGGATGGTCAATTCGTAGGTTCCAATGCGGCTTCTCAGTATTGGACAAGCGCCCCAACTTGTGGCCAAAATAGTTCTATCACAGTAACCAAAGATTTGGGAACGAACAAAACCAAAGGCTACTCTTTCTCTGTTGTCGATGAAGATGGATATACATGGTGGGAGGGTACCATTAATTTTGATGGAGAACGCTGCACGTCCTATGAGTTAAATCTGTAATGCCCTTTGTCAATTTTGTTTTCGAGTTACAAATCCCCTTCATTGGGGATTTTTTTATACCGCTCATTTCATTCCCTTTTCTTCCTTATTTTTACACTAAATCCTTACACAATGAAAAAGTTATACTTTTTGGTTATCGCTATCATTGCCCTACTATCCTTTTCTGGATGCCAAAAAACCTGTGAAGAAGGCTATACCGGTTCCAATTGTGATGTGGAGAAAACTCCGGTGAAAATGACCATCACCAAGGTTACGGTCAACAGCTTTGCGGCCAACGATCCCAACGGTAGTCAATGGGACATCGGCAATAGCGGTGACATCTACATCGCCATCACCGGCGAAAGCACTACCAACGAAATTTGGCGCGCCACCACCTACTACGAAGATGCGTCGGCCACGGGTTCATACAGTTTCAATCCCACCACTCCCGTGGATATTCTTTACCCCACCATGACCTATAACATTGTCCTTTACGACAACGACGGTGGAACTTTCATCAATCCCGATGATCAAATGGGCGTCGTTCCTTTCAAGCCCTATCAATCGGGAACCTACTTCCCCAGTGTCCTCACCTTTACTTCCGGCAGCATGTCCGTGGATGTGGCGGTGACGTATTCTTGGTGAGAAGGGGATGAAGAGATGAAGTGATGAGGAGATGAAGTGATGAGGAGATGAGGAGATGAAGGGATGAGGAGTCAAGTTGTCATTCTTTTCGCTCTGTTTCTGTTTTTTCTTTCTGAAAATTTTCGAACTCTAGCGGAGCGTCATCATTTTTGATTTGATGTACAGGTGAGGTATCAAGCGAGTCGCTTTAAAACATCATCCAACAAATCATCCATCCTAGAAAAGGCAAACCATCGCTTTCCCAAATCTTTGAGCGATGCGCCAAGGTGATACAATGATTGATTGTCAAGAATGAGAAATCTATCGTGAACGTGTTTTAAAGTGCGGATTTCTGTGAACGGATATTGGGCCCATGGAAGTTTTCTTACCCCTCCTTTTGAAGTCACAATTTGTGACTTCAAAAGATCGAACTCAGATTGACTCAGTTGAAAACGAAATGATTTGGGAAACCGTTTGATATTTCTTGTTGCGGCTTGATTAAGGACTTTTGTTTCTATTCCAAAGAATTGCGCTAAATCTGAGTCTAGGAGTATAAATTGACCTTGAATAAGGCGGATTTGTTTAGAAATATTTTTGTTGACGTTGTCCAGATTATTTTCCATTTTACAAAAGTCAACCCATTGGTCAAAATAGGCAACCTATAAATTATGCGCATAAAGGGGATGAGGTGATGAGGTGATGAAGGGATGAGGAGTCAAGTTGTTATTCTTTTCCGCTCTGTTTCTGTTTTTCTTTCTGTTAAGCTGCTGGCTTCGGAGTGGCGGACTTCCCATTATCTTTGTGGCTGATTCAATTATCACCATGGCCCAACTCTTTCGAAAAATAATCAACGACCCGGTCTACGGTTTTATCACTGTGCGCCATCCTTTTATTTTTCAACTCATCAACCACCCCGCCTTCCAACGTTTGCGCCGCATCAGCCAATTGGGATTGAGTCACTTGGTTTATCCTGGCGCCATTCACAATCGTTTTCAACACGCCCTCGGAGCCATGCACCTGATGCAAAATGCCGTTGATGAGCTGCGCGTGCGTGGCGTGGAAATCACCAAAGCGGAAGAAGAAGGTTTATTGGCCGCCATTTTACTCCACGATATTGGCCATGGTCCATACAGTCATGCCTTGGAACACAGCATTGTCGGTGGTGTGCACCATGAGGACATCAGCGCTGGTTTGATGGACCAAATGAACCGTGAGCTCCACGGCGGTTTGCAATTGGCCATTGACATCTTTAACAACAAACACCCCAAAGCTTTTATGCACAGCCTGGTCAGCTCTCAATTGGACATGGATCGATTGGACTACCTGGCCCGTGACAGTTTCTTCTCAGGCGTTGTCGAAGGTCAAGTGGGCAGCGAACGCATCATCAAGATGATGGATGTGGTGGACAATCAATTGGTCGTCGAAGAGAAAGGCATTTACAGCATTGAGAAATTCATTGTCGCGCGCCGTTTCATGTATTGGCAAGTGTATTTGCACAAAACAGTATTGAGCGCAGAATACATGTTGGTCAATGTGCTCAAGCGGGCCAAGGAGTTGGTGGAGCAAGGTCAATCGGTTTGGAGTACGCCGGCATTGGCTTTTTTCCTGCAACAAAACTTTACCAAAACTTCTTTTTTCGAGCACCCCAAAGCACTGAGCACCTTTTTGGAATTGGATGATCAAGATGTATTGAGCGCACTCAAAGTTTGGCAACACCATGATGATGTTGTCTTAAAAGAATTGTCCCAGAAATTGGTGCAACGAAAGCTGTTTAAAATACAAATTCTTACCGAGCCCATTTCGCCTGAGGCGCTTCAAGCGCGCTTAGCGGAAGTGGCGAATGAGCGGGGAATTGGCGAGCACGAGGCAGCCTATTTTGTGATGACCGGAGAAGCGGCCAACCGTGCTTACAGTCAAAGTGGAGACATCATTCTCATCAAAATGAAAGACGGCAGTGTGCGCAATGCGGCAGAAGTCAGCGATCATTTGAGCTTGGCCCCCATGACCCGCGAAGTGCGGAAGTGGTTTGTGGCGCAATAATCCCCATACCTTTGCGTTGATGAAGTCAATGAAACCAATGATATTGTGGGCGGATGATGAGATTGAATTGCTCAAACCGCATGTGCTGTTTTTAGAGCAAAAAGGATATGAAGTGACTACAGTGAACAACGGAAGAGAGGCGGTATCCTTGGTCAAAGAACGCGCTTTCGATTTGGTTTTTTTGGATGAAAACATGCCGGGTATCTCCGGTTTGCAGGCCCTTCAAGAGATTAAAGCCTTGAATGCCGACCTCCCGGTGGTGATGATCACCAAGAGCGAGGAAGAGCACATCATGGAAGATGCCATTGGGTCTAAAATCGCTGATTACCTCATCAAGCCGGTCAACCCCAACCAAATTTTATTGAGCATCAAGAAAAGTCTGGACGACAAACGCTTGATTCAGGAGAAAACCACCCAAGATTATCGACAAGAGTTTCGCGAAATTTCTATGCAGCTGGGTCAGTCCATGAATGCAGACGAATGGAAGGAGTTCATGAAAAAATTGGTTTATTGGACAACAGAGTTGTCGCAGACCAGTGAGGAATCCATGAAAGAGATTCTTCAAACGCAAAAGATTGAAGCCAATCAACAATTTGTCAAGTTTTACGAGCAGCGTTATTTGGATTGGATCAATGCCAAGACGGAGGCGCCTGTCATGTCGCATACGTTGTTCAATAAGAAAATAAAATCTTTGGTGCAGCCCGGCCAGCCCTTGTATTGGGTGGTCATTGACAATTTGCGTTATGATCAATGGAAGATCATTGCGCCTTTCTTGAAGGATTTGTATAGAACAGAGGAAGAAGACATCTATTATTCCATTTTGCCCACAGCCACGATGTATGCGCGAAATGCCATGTTTTCAGGATTGCTGCCCACGGAGATGCAGAAGCTGCATCCGCAGTGGTGGAAAGAGGAGGACGAAGAGGGTTCAAAGAACGAGCATGAGCACGACTTCCTTCAGGCCCAATTGAAGCGCTTGGGATTGAACATCAAAACCAGCTACCACAAGGTGGTGCAGAATCAGTTTGGAAAAAAATTGGTGGATCAAATCTCCAACTTGAAGCAAAATGATTTGAATGTCATTGTATACAATTTTGTCGACATGCTCAGCCATGCGCGAAGTGAAATGGAGGTCATCAAAGAATTGGCAGAAGATACCCCGGCGTATTTGTCCTTGACCAAATCCTGGTTTGAGCATAGTCCACTGCGTGAAATGTTGGAAAAGATGGCGGAACAAAAGGCACGTGTCATCATCACCACCGACCATGGAACGGTTCGGGTGGAAGACCCCATCAAAATAGTTGGCGACAAGGCCACCAATACCAATTTGCGGTATAAGGTGGGTAAGAATTTGAACTATAATACAAAGGATGTTTTCGAAGTGAAAGATCCGGCCTCGGCCCATTTGCCCCGCCCACAGCTGAGCAGCTCGTATGTTTTTGCCAAGTCAAAAGGATATTTTGTTTAC
Source organism: Bacteroidota bacterium (assembly GCA_039798325.1). GTDB lineage: Bacteria > Bacteroidota > Bacteroidia > Flavobacteriales_D > Sanyastnellaceae > CAMCTV01. The sequence goes on along the minus strand of JBDKGG010000002.1, from coordinate 30,126 downwards.
CCCAACAACTTCAATCACTTTGTTACCCATTATCGCAATACTTTTCAGCATGGCGGCATCAGTTTGGAAGAAGTATTGATTCCCTTTGTTGTCTTACAAGCCAAATGAGCAGTTTGCAATATACCTTGGACCAAATCAGCCAAGTGGCTCAGTCCCTGACAGAAGGACTTCCGCAAAAGGCGGTAGTTTTGTTGGAGGCAGAAATGGGAACGGGAAAGACAACCCTGATTTCGGAATTGTTGAAACAATGGGGAGTCCATGAGGTGAGCAGCCCTACTTACAGCATTTGCAATGTTTATTCAACCCCTGGGGGAAAGAGGATCCACCATTATGATTTGTACCGCATCAACAGCGTGGAGGAGTTGATGGAAATAGGATTTCAAGACCTTTTGGACTCGGCGGATTACCATTTTATCGAATGGCCAACCTTGGGAGAGCCTTTTTATGAAAATCCCATACGTTGGCAAATTGAGCGCCAAGGGGACACCCGAATCTTGACGATTCTGTGATCCTCTCAAAGGAGGGGATGTATTACTTTTGTACCTTTAAGTAACCAATGAACAAGAACAATTATTGTGTGATCATGGCAGGTGGAATCGGCTCACGATTCTGGCCCATGAGCCGCACGGCTTTTCCCAAGCAATTTCACGATATATTGGGTGTTGGAAGAACCCTCATTCAACAGACTTTTGATCGTTTTCAACCGCTTTGTCCTACAGAGAATATCTTTATTGTGACCAATGAGCGTTACCGCGAATTGGTGCAAGAACAACTTCCTGATTTGAGGCCAGAACAAATATTGTGTGAACCCTACATGCGCAACACTGCGCCATGTGTGGCTTATGCTGCACACCGCATTCAAGCAGCCAATCCCGATGCGCGCATGGTGGTGGCTCCCTCGGATCATTTGATTTTAAATACAACGCAATTCGAAGAAACGATTCAGATTGCTTTTGAACAATCGGAGAAAGGACAGTTGGTGACTTTGGGCATTAAGCCCACGCGACCTGATACCGGCTACGGATACATTCAATGGGCAGACGATACCTCGGCCAACAATGATCGTGTAAAGCGTGTGAAAACCTTTACCGAGAAACCTGATTTGGAGTTGGCCAAGGATTTTTTGGCCAGTGGTGATTTTTCTTGGAACAGCGGGATTTTCATTTGGAAAGTAGGTGCCATCGTTGCGGCATTTGAGCAGTTTTTACCCGACATGAATAAGGCTTTTGCAGAGGGACAATCCGTATACGGCACCCCGCAAGAGCAGGCCTTTATCAATGGCATGTACTCGGCCTGTGAGAACATCAGCATCGATTATGGGATTATGGAGAAGGCCAAGAATGTCAATGTGGTGTTGAGTGATTTCGGTTGGAGTGATTTGGGCACTTGGGGCTCATTGCATGGACAATTGAAGCACGATGAGCACCGCAATGGTGTCGTAGGAAAGAATGTGAGTTTGTACCATTGCAGCAACAATGTCGTGCACATGCCGGACAACAAGCAGGTGGTCTTGCACGGATTGAATGGTTACATTGTCGTGGATTCTGGCAACACACTTTTGGTGTGCAAGTTGGAAGACGAACAAAAGATCAAAACTTTTGTGAACGACATCAAAATGAAAAAGGGAGATGAGGCCGTGTGATCAAATGTGATCAACAATCCAAGCCCTTAATTCATCCAAATTGATTTTATTCTGAGCAGAAATAAAGAGAACATCGGATTGCATTTTGGCCATCCATGTTTTCTTTAAATACAACAAGGTTTCTTCCTTGCTCATCGGCTCTTCCAAACTGGCTTCGTCATGTTCTGGTTGAAAAGCATCCATTTTATTGAAGAGCAAAAGCGATTTTTTATCCCCGCAGTCAATGTCCTTCAAGGTGTCATTTACCACTCGAATGTGGTCTTCAAATTGGGGGTGGGAGACATCTACTACGTGAATGAGGATGTCGGCTTCTCTTACTTCATCCAAAGTTGATTTGAAAGATTCTATCAGATCATGCGGAAGTTTTCGGATAAATCCAACGGTATCGGTGAGCAAGAATGGTTTGTTTTCTAGTACAATTTTTCGAACCGTGGTATCCAGCGTCGCAAATAGTTTGTTTTCTGCAAAAACATCGCTTTTGCTGAGGGCGTTCATCAATGTGGATTTGCCCACGTTGGTGTAGCCAACCAGTGCCAAGCGGGGCATATCGCCTCGGTTGCTGCGTTGTGTTTTCTTTTGGCGATCAATGACAGCCAATTCTTTTTTCAAGAAGGAGATGCGGTCACGCACGATACGTCGGTCGGTTTCAATTTCTTGTTCACCAGGACCACGCATACCAATACCTCCTTTCTGCCTTTCCAAATGCGACCACATTCGGGTTAGGCGGGGGAGCAAATATTGGTATTGCGCCAGCTCTACTTGCACCTTGGCATGGGCAGTGCGCGCTCTGCGTGCAAAGATGTCCAAGATGAGGTTGTTGCGGTCCAACACTTTGACCTTTTTGTCTTCAATATTAAAAACCTGCTCTAAGTTGCGCAATTGCGATGGAGCCAATTCATCATCAAAAATGACCATGTCCACGTCGTGTTCATGCACATAGTTTTTGATTTCTTCAATCTTTCCTGTTCCCACAAAAGTTCGGGAATCCGGATGGGGTAGGGATTGCGTAAAACGTTCTAATGTCAGGGCATTGGCGGTTTCGGCCAAGAAAGCCAATTCATCCAAGTATTCGGTGAGTAGCCTTCTGGTTTGCGTTTGGGTAATGATGCCCACCAATACACAGGTCTCCCGTGGCTTGGCTGTTTCAACAGTTTTGGCCATGGATTAGTGTGGACGCATTTTGAACACGTAATCGGATACAGCTTTGATCTCGGCGGGGCTCAGACGATCTTCGAAAGGAGGCATATTGCCTTTGCCTTTTTGAATTTGGGCAACGATGTCTTCCTTGGAAAGGTTGGACGATGGAAGGGCTTTTGCACCTGAAAGCTGCAATTGACCATCCAGACCATGGCAACCTGCGCAGCGGGTCGTGTAAATGTCTTTGGCATTAACGGCTTGCACTTGATGTGGCTGAGATCCGTTGTTGCATGAAAAGACAACGAGGGAAAAACCAAGTAAAATCCAGCTCTTCATATTAAAACCAACCACGGTCAGGTGCAAATGACAAGAAGGGCCATGGAATCATCGCCATCATGATGATGAACCCAATGATGAAGAAACGGAAGATGGTTTTGTAGCGTACTGACATGTCGGTTGCTTTTTTTCCTTTGATGTGGCCCACAGAAATAAGGATAACGGCAATGATCATCATCATGCTGTGTTCCATGATGAAATAGCGGTTTTCAGCCAATTTCATTTCAGGAGTTCCAGAGACAGCGAGATATTTTTGGAACCAAAGCACCAGACCAAGGATAAGTTGGGTGTGCAGCACCATCATGCTGAGCATGGACCATTTGCTGGGGGCGGCATCTTTGTTTTTCATGTTCATGAAGGCATGAACGATGGTCCAAAGGATCAATATCACTGCGGCGTAGCGCAAAAAAGAATGTAAGTGTAGAATACCAGTCATCATTTTTAATTTGAGACAAATATAATCTTTGACGGTTCAATAAGATGCCTCATTTTTGACAAATGAATAAAGTATTGTACAACGTCACGGTTTCGGTGGATGAGGCGGTGCATGAGACCTGGTTGGATTGGATGAAGCGCGTGCACATACCAGATGTGATGGCAACGGGAATGTTTTTGGAGAATCGGATCTGTCGGGTATTGGATTTTGAGGAGGGGGGTATTACCTATGCCGTGCAATATGTTTGTGAAAGTGCGGATCATTTGACCCGCTATCGGGAGGAGTTTGCCACGGCATTGCAGGCGGATCATAACGAGAAGTTTGGGCAACACTGCGCAGCGTTTCGGACGGTGTTGGAGATTTTGGATGAGGTGAGGTGATGGTTTGTGGCCGTTGAGAAATGAAGTTCAAATTTGTTGCGGTTACAATAGCGTTCTAAGATGCAGATGTAGTGAAATGATAAAAAAAGTAATAAATTCGAACAAAATGAAGATACCAATTTACATGAAAATGAAATCGATATTACTGCTCGCAATGGCAACGCTCGGATGGACAGTTGCAACAAAGGCACAAAGTCTTCCAAGTTATTTACCAGCAAACGGACTTGTAGGTTGGTGGCCATTTAATGGGAATGCCAATGATGAGAGTGGGAATGGGAATAATGGGACTGTGAATGGGGCAACTTTGACCAATAATAGATTTGACGCAAATCACACTGCATATTATTTTGATGGGTTTTCGAGTGGAATAGTCGTCGAAAATGTAATTCTAAGTAATTCACCAGCTTCATACAGTATCAATTTTTGGTGTAAATTAGAAACTAACTCTATGGATGAGTATACTAATGGATATACCATATTTGATGATTGCGACTCTAATCAATGGTTAAATAAAGGTCGCTTTATAACATTAGGTTCAGGTGGTTACACCAACCCTAACTTTAACTTCAGAGAGGAGTGGGGTAATATTTCCGAGGATTTGAATCCTAGTTATTTTGAGTGGACAAATTATTGTTGCGTATTGAACACTGAGGTTAACCTATTTTATCTTTATAAAAATGGGGTTTTATTGGATTCTTCTCCATTCAATCCATCCTTCTATGCTTCAGGAAACAGAAAAATGCAATTTGGAAGATGTCAATCACCAATTCAATATAATGGTTTGAACTATTATACCAGCCATTGGTTAGGTTGTATCGACGATATCGCCATATGGAATCGCGCCTTAACCCAACAAGAAATCATCTCCCTTTACACCGCCTCTTCCAACAACAATGAAACAGCCACCATTAATGTTCCAAGCGCGATTAGCTACCAAGCCATAGCGCGTGATGCACAGGGCACGCCTTTGGCCAATGCCAACTTGGAAGTCCAATTTTCTCTGTTGGCGGATTCGCTCACGGGCACAGCCGAATACACAGAGACTCATTCGCTGACCACCAATGAGTTTGGTTTGTTTACAACAGCCTTTGGTGCAGGAACCTCTGTAAGCGGCACATTCAGCAGTATCAATTGGTCGGCTGGTAACAAATACCTCCACGTTCAAATGGATACCGGAGGTGGTTGGGTAGATATGGGCACCCAACAGTTGTTGGCTACACCTTACTCCATGCACAGCGCAACGTCAGGAGCCATCAAGAATCCAGGACTACCTGTGTTTGCAGATAATGCATCGGCCATTGCGGGTGGATTGACTGTAGGTGAGATGTATCGAACCGCAGGCGGGGTATTGATGGTGGTGTATTGAATGCGATCCATTTGACAATGCAACGAATAAACACTATATTCGTTGTATATTATGCGGCGAATAGATCTTTACATCCATCAAAAAGCGGATTGGCCTCAATTCAAATGGGAGGTTGAGGAGATTGTTCATTTGTTGAGTGAAGCAAGAAAATTGGACGTTGGATTACTGAGGAGAGCATACTAGAGCATTGTTTGATTCATTGGTATTGCAGAATTTTGTACTTTGGTCTTGCCTAATCAATGAAACATGAAAGTTACCGTAAATATTCCCGAAAATGTAGGTCTTCGAGAGTTTGATCTTGTAGTTTATTTTGCTTCTAAGCTGTATGAAGACGGATTGCTCAGTTCAGGTCAAGCTGCTGATATGGCGGGCCTCAGTAAAAAATCTTTTATTGAAATACTCGGAAAGTATAATGTTTCTCTTTTTAGTCAATCAGAAGATGATCTTCTCAATGACATAAAAAATGCGTGAAGTAATCATTATTGCGGATGCGAGTTGTTTGATAGCTTTAACCAATATTAAAGCGCTATGGATTTTAGAAAGCGTTTATAGAAAAGTGTATATTACTCAGACGATTCTCGATGAATATGAATTACCCATCCCGGATTTCATCGAAATAAAGGCAGTTAAGGATTTAAATCTGCAAAGAGTTTTGAGTGGATACCTTGATGCAGGAGAATCATCGGCCATAGCTCTTGCCCTTGAAAATCCTCATTCAACATTGATTCTAGATGATTTGAAAGGTAGAAAGGAGGCTAAAAAGTTGAATCTTAGATTTACTGGAACATTGGGGGTAATCATTAAAGCAAAACAAGAAAATCATATCTCGGATGTCAATCAGTTTTTGGATGCGCTGAGAGAAAGCGGTTTTAGGATTTCAGATGAAATCATGAATTTGGCACTTAAACAAGCTAATCAATAAAATTTTAAAGAATTCTGTTCTTTGATTAACTAAAATCAGCCATTACTTCTTCTTTATCCTCCCAGTCCTTTTATCAAAACCATATGGGCAGTGCTTGCATCCACTTTGACAACAATGTCCGCGTTTCAGATGGTATTGTTCTGTAAAAACAATATATCCTTCCTCGGTGTAGTAATAATCACCTTCTTCTCTGGGTATATTGCGGTTGTCTGACATGGGATCAAAATAAGCGAATTGTGCGTTAAACAACAACTTAATATGGAATCGGTTCATTGGGAATACAAAAAATACGGAGTGGAATCAGCATCGAATACTTTGCATTTTACGGTGCGCCACGCCTGGAATCTCCCCGAGTGGCAGGCGGGCAACAAGTCTTTTAAGTTGAAGTACAATGTCCAAGACGCTCGTCAGAAAGGTTTCGACACCCTAATTACCATGGGTGGAGCATGGAGCAATCACTTATTGGCGACGGCCCAATATGCGCGAAGCCTGGGCTTGTCATCTGTTGGATTGGTGCGTGGATTTTGGCACAAAGAACAACCTACTTTGGTGATGAAAGTTTGCGAGCAGGAGGGAATGGAGGTGGTTCCCATCGATACGGCCTTGTATGATGAGCGTGGTACGGAAGATTTCAAGGTTTGGCTGCATGATCACTATCCTCATGCTTATTTCATACCAGAAGGCGGCGCCAACTATTTGGGCATTATGGGCTGTATGGAATTGTTGACGACATCGGACAAGGAGCGTTATTCTGATTTCTGCATTTGTGCGGGAACAGGAACTTCTGCAGCCGGGTTGTTATTGAGTACAACGCATCATAAGGTGCATGCTTTTTTTGGATTGAAGTTGAGCGCATCAGAAATGCGGGAAATGGTTCGTCAAAAATTGCGTTGGGTATTGCACGATGCAGAGGTAGTAGAAGAAATGATGCAGCGTTTGGAAGTGTATGGGGATGAGCGCTGGGGTGGCTTTGGTAAGATGCAACCCGCATTGCAACATTGGATGGAGTCAGAGCAGGGAAAAGGATTTAAATGGGACAGGGTGTACTCCGCAAAAATGGCTTACGCCTTGTCGCAAGGCGATTTAATTCATCCATTGGGCAGTGAGATTTTAATTGTTCACACCGGAGGCCTGAGCGGAAACCGCAGTTTGGAGACTAACGACGCTTGATCCAAGATTCAGGATTCTGGGCCGTTCCTTTGGTGCTATTGACCGACCACAATTCAAAGTGCAAGACGGACTCATCGTCGGTCATTCCGACATTGCCAATGGATTGTTTGGCATTCACTTGATCCCCTACTTTGACATTCACTTGTGATAAACCAGAATAGACCGTTTTGTAGGTTCCATGGGTGACGATGATGTTGTATCCCGCTCCTGGGATGCTGAAGACAGAAGTTACCTTTCCACCAAACACGCAGAGAACATTCTCGCCTTGTTTGGTAGTGAAATCCACACCGTTGTTGTTTAATACAATGTCCTCTAAACTCGGGTGGCTGTGCTTTCCAAAATGAGAAGTAATGGTTCCTTGGGCCACGGGCCAAGGTAAATTTCCTTTGTTGGTTTCAAAGTTGCTGTTGAGGGCAATCACCTCAGGCGCCAGGGTGATGGCAGTGGATTTGGATTCAGTTTTCACAGCCAACGGAGCCTTGGGCGCTTCAGTGGTATTGGTGGGGGTGGCTTTTTTGACGGTATTGACTGCTGTAAGTTTTTTGAGTTTTTCTTCTTCACGTTTTCTCTCTGCGGCCAATTCTTTGTTGATGATGTCTTGAATTTTGCTGTTCAATTTTTTGCGATCACCATCCAATTTTTTTTGTTGCGCACGCAGTTTCCCCTCTTCTTTTTTCAATTTTCCCAACTTGTTTTGTTGGGTTTGACGATCCTGATCAATTTCTGATTTGACCACCTCTTGTTCTTTCTTTAGGGCGATGGCTGCGTTTCGGCTGTACTTTAAATCATTGATTTTGGCTTGCAGCGTTGTTTCTGTTTCTTGGATGATTTCCACTTGTTTTTGTCTTCCCTCAGATAGTGCCTGCATGATCTTGTAGCGCTTATAGGCTTGGTAAAAATCATCGGCACTTAGAATGAAAACAATGCTGTTGTAGGTGCTTCTGTTCTTGTAGGCCTGGTAAACCATTTTCGCATACTCGGATTTTAAAGATTGAAGCTGAAATTCCAGTTGAGCAATTTGATTCTGTTCTTGCACGATGGTCATGTCCAATTGGCCCAATTCGCCATCTATGTTTTCAATCATTTTTTCGCGGTAGCGGATTTGCTCATTGAGCATGGCTATTTGATTGGCCGTTAGTTTTTGTTTCTTTTCAGAATCGGCAATCATGGCCTTGGTCTCTTTGATTTTTGCGCTGATCTCATCCCGTTGGGTTTTGAGCAATTCTTTTTTGTTTTGCGCTAGCATCCATTGACTGACCAGAACACCTGTAATGATGCTCGAAACAATGATAAAAAAGTGCAGCAGTTTTCTCATAATTTCTTTTTCAATTCATAACCTTCTGGAATCTCAAAGGGATATTCAAAGGTGCGGTCGGTGACCCATTTGTTAACGTTCCAGCCGAATACAAATTGTTTCTCTTTGTCAGTTACGATGATTTCAACATTACCGGGATAGGCATTTTGCTTCTCCTCATTTTCATCAAAGCTCCAAGAGTTGTATTTTATTTCAATAAATCTGTTGTTCATGAGATCTTGAAATACACATCTGTTGAGATGAAAATGTTGGTTGTCGAACCAATATTTGGACAGAATAAGTCCATCTTCTTCCAGTCTGTGTTGCCTTCTTTTTTCCCTGTTTTTAATCCGCTCATCTTCGGTTTCCAGGGTATCAGGGTTTTGGTTAAGAATGGCCATTGATTTTTTGATGCGTCTTTTGTAGCGGGTGGCAATCAAGTATTGATTATCGTCCACGTCAGACTTGAATTTCCCTCCTATTCGGTCAATTCCAACGGGTCTGCCACTCATGATGCTTTCCAAATCCTCGAGGTCGAATTCAAAGTGCAGGAATTCCTGCAATGAATCAATATCACTGACGTAGGCAAACTTGTTGTCGGGGATTTTAGATAGTACTTTTAAACTGTCTTTTAGAACAAGTACTCGGGCGATTTCAATTCCCAAGGCAGGAGAAATGCTCATCCAGATTGCACTGTCTTTTTTGATTCTGACATTGGCCTTGAATTCAATATTGTCCTCGTTGTTTTTTGTAAAGCCTTCGATCTTCATGCCCAGTTGCTTGTAGTCGGTCCAACTTTTTTCGTTTTGTTTTAAAACGGCCATGGCTGGTTTGGGGCGAATGTTTTCTTCAGCAGCGTTTAATCCCTTGGATGTTTGACAACCCACTAAGATGGCAAATGAAAACAATGAGAGGAAAAAGAGCTTTAAGGACATTCTGGATTGATTTGGTTGAGCCAAGTATTGTAGGGCATTTTTTTCTTGGCTTCCGTTAAAAATTTACAGGCCGCCGTATTGTCTTTTTTCTGAGAAAAATACTGCGCTGCGTTTAAGGCATCGAAGAAACTATTTTTTTCGAATTCGGATTCAGCGATGTTCTCTCCTTTGCCCATGCGCATGGCGTGAAGCGTTATTTCGAATCCGGGAATTTGATTGTTGATGAGGACAATCATTTGATCTTGAAGTCCTGGAATGTTGAGCGAGAAAAAGGCATCAATCCACCCCATTTGTAGAAGGGTCATGGTGCTGAGTGTACTCATTTTTCTCATCATGAGTTCGCCTTGTTTTTGCGCGTTGGTTTTATCCCCCATTGCGGCCAAGCAGAATAGCTTCATGAGGTGAAGACCTGACTCATTTTCGGCATCGTCCACCACGATGGCCAAGCCGGCATTGCACTCCTCAATGCACGATTGAAACTCGCCCATTCTAAATAAGGCCTGACCTGCTTGGTTTCTGAATTCAGCGGCAAAAGGAAAAAGATTGTAGGCCTCTTGTGCAACGGCATAGTATTGCATGGGCGAGGTAGTGGGGTCTTCTTCATATAGTCCCAATAGAGCGGTCCAAACCACTTTTTTGGATGGATCCAATTGAACGGTCTTTTGATAGGCTTCAATGGCTTGGGTGAATTGGTTGTTCAGAGCATAGAAATCGCCAGCAATAGAGTAGGCTTTGGCCTCATCAGGAAAGGCCTTCAGTGTTTTTTCAATGCAACGCGCGATAACGGATTTCCAATTGTCTTGAATTTGATCGCTGTATACAAATGGAGCCAGGGCATTGATTCTTTGGTCGATGCCGATATCGGGCATGTCCAATGCTTTGTCCAACGCGATTAAAATATCCTGGGGATGCGCCTTGGGATCTTTGCTTAATATTCGGTACTGGAAAAAGGCTTTTTGGCTTTCTGGCGTGTGTGGATTTTTGTTGAGCAAGGCCATTGCCTTTTCCGGTTCTCCGATACCAACATAAAATTCTGCTGCTTGCAAGGTAAAGTTGGTTTCTTCCGGGAAAGCCAAAGCCAATTTTTCCAATTCATTTGCAGCGGATTGCTGATCATTTAACTGAATGTACAATTCTTGCTTGAGCTGACTGAAATAGGGGTCAACCCCGCTGATCTTTTCCAATTGATTCAAGGCTTCAATGGCTTGTCGGAGTTCACCATTGCGCGCGCAGGTTTCAGAAACTTCCAAAAGGGGAAGGGTCCAAGACGGGTCTTGTTTGATCAGGTTTTCGTATTGCTTCACACTGGCCGACCATTGGCTGTTGGCACCCAAACAGCGGGCATATTCAAGACCATACCATTTGTTGTTTTTGTCTAATTCTACGGCTCTTTTGGCATGAACCAAAGCCCCTTCAGGGTTCAGCAGTTGTTCCCTTTGGATTCGTGCGATTTCATAATGGGCAGCGGCCTCGTTGGGTAAAATGAGCAGATAGTCATCAAAACTTTTAACCGCCAAATCCCATTTGGCATTGTTCTTCATTTCGACACCCTTGAAGAAAAGGTCATTGGCCTCTTTGGCTTTTTCCTTGGTTAGAAAAATGCTGTTTTGTTTTTTAGCACAACTACTCCAAACCAAAAGCAAGGCGACGATGATATGTAGAACGGACTTATTCAATGTTTCCTACAGTTGAGTAATCTCCGATATTTAAATCGCCGTTGTAATGTCTAACATGGCAGTGTGCGCCAATCATGGCATTTTCGATGTTGGATTCGGCAATCACCGTTTGTGCATTGACGATGGCGTTTTCGATTTTCGTGTTGAAGATTTTTACGCCTTTTTCCAAAGAGACATAAGGTCCAACGATAGCGTTTTTGAGGACAACATCGTCTGCAATGAAGCAGGGTGGAATAACTTGGCTGTTTTCTCCGATATTTTGGGCTTGGGCATATTGCGGCTCATAGCCCAAGATTTTCTGATTGGTTTCGACCACAGCCGACTTGTTGCCGCAGTCCATCCAGTCATTGACTGTTCCTGGAGTGAATATGGCGCCTTGCTTCATCATGTTGCGCAATGCATCGGGCAATTGGTATTCTCCTCCGTTGGTGATGTTGTTATCAATCAAATGCTGCAACTCTCTTCTTAGCCATTTTCCATCCTTGAAAAAATAGATGCCGATCATGGCGAGGTCGCTAACGAATTGCTGAGGTTTTTCTACGAATTCCAATATTTTTCCGTTGTCATCTGTAACAACGACACCAAACTGTCTTGGATCGTCAATTTTTTGAACCCACAATACGCCGTCTGCATTTTGGTCCAATTCAAAATTGGCTTTGAAAAGGGTGTCCGCAAAGGCCACGGTTACAGACCCTTCCAAGTGCTCAGCGGCGCACAAAACGGCGTGGGCTGTTCCCAGTGCTTGATCTTGGTAATGGATGCTGCCCTTGGCTCCTAGGGTATGGGCAACTTCCAACAGGTGTTGCTCAGCCGCCTCTCCAAAGCGACCCGTGATGAAGGCAATGTGTTCTACTTTTTGATCGCTCACCTTGCAAATCTCCTCCACCAATCTTTGTACAATGGGCTTTCCAGCCACATGAATCAAGGGTTTAGGGGTGGTTAATGTATGGGGGCGAAGGCGTTTGCCCATGCCCGCCATGGGTACTATGACGTTCATGCGTAAAAATTAGCTGTACCAAAGAAAATCCACAAGGCCTTTGCTTGTTCGAACTCTTTAGAGAATAATCAACACTGGTACGTTAACGCAAGCGAAGTGTTTTACTTGATTTGACCGTACTTCTTTTGGTATTTCTCGTACAAATCTACCTGCTTGTTGCGGACCGTGATGTCACGTCCATCAATGAAAGCACGCACGACATGATTGGTTTGCATGTTCAACGCATCTCCTTCTGAAATGAAAAAGGTGGCGCTTTTTTCCAATTCGATGCTTCCGTAATGCGCATCAATCTTGAGGATTTTGGCAGCATCCAATGTTAACGCTTGAACAGCTGCTTCATAAGGCAGGCCGAATCCAACCGCTGTTCCTGCAAGGAAGGGAAGATTTCTGGCATTCATGGCTTCCATGTCTCCGGCATTTTGAAAGCAGAAAGTAATGCCCGCATCAAATAGTTTTTTTGCCAGCGTGAAGGGCGCATCAATCTCGTCTCCTGCATAACGTGGGAGGCTGTGAACACGAGGAATCATCACGGAGACATTGTTTTCTTTCAAAAGAGGAGCAACCCAAGCAGCATCATATCCTCCCACTAAGACCATTTCTTGGATCTTGTGTTTTTGTTTGAAGGCTACCGCTTCAGTGATTTGTCTTTCCTCATTGGCGTTAACGTACCAAGTGGCCTTGCCTTCAATCACAGGGCACATGGCTTCCATTCTGGGATCCACTTCGTCGTGATGGGGCATGCTGCAATAGGCGCGTGAAGCTTCGAAGTAAGCACCCAATTGATCGATTTCATCATGGTAGGAAGCATTGGTTTCCAATCCACCAGAGGAACGGCGATAGGGATAAGGCCAGTTGACATGCAGACCGTCGTTGGCGCGTACGACAGCATCTTCCCAATTCCAGGCATCCAAATGCACTACCGAAGAAGTTCCTGCAATCGTTGAACCTTTTGGGGTGACTTGGGTAATGAGTACACCATTGCTGCGCACTGTTGGTAGAATTTCTGAATCGGTATTGAAGGCAATCAGTGATCGGATGTGCGGGTTGTAATCTCCCACTTCGTAAAAATCGCTGGTGGCACGAACGGCCTCCATTTCAATCAATCCAAGATTGATGGCTGGTGCAATGAAACCTGGATACAAATGTTGACCATTGGCTGGGATAACCTCATCGTAGGCGTTGGGTGCCAATCGGATGGTTTTGGCATCTGCCACCAATTCAATTTTTCCCTGTTTAAACCCAATCGCTGCATTTTCCAACACTTGACCATTGCCCAGGTGTGCCACCACATTCATGATGAGGATGGATTTGCTTTGTGCAGGTGCAGGTGCATACTGTGCCATGCTGCTGCTGCAGATCAAGGCAAAACAAATGGTCAATAAATTAATGGTGGTTTTCATGGTCGTGTTCTTCAAAGTGATACAAATCTCCGGTGCTGTCGCAATGGAAGTGACGGCGCTTTCTTCCTTTAGGTTTCTGGGGTGTTTCTCCATTGACAATGGCTTTTTGCATGGCATCCATTAATGCTTTGCGATCGTTCCATTCTTCTTGGTGCAGAAAGCCATCTTCCTCTCGGTCAAAATAGCAACGTCCATCTACAAAAGTTTTCTCAGCCATCGCATAGACGCTCAAAGGGCTGGTGTTCCAAATGACAACATCTGCATCTTTGCCCACTTTCAAGGAGCCCATTTTATTGTCCAAGTGGAGCATTTTTGCGGGGTTGAGGGTGACAAATTTCCAAGCTTCTTCTTCGGGGACATTCCCATATTTCACAGCCTTAGCGGCTTCTTGGTTCAATCTTCTGGCCATTTCCGCATCGTCGGAATTGAAGCCTACCAAAACACCTTGTTGGTGCATCAATGCCCCGTTGTAAGGAATGGCATCTCGAACTTCCATTTTATAGGCCCACCAATCACTGAATGATGATGCTGCGGCGCCATGGGCTTTCATTTTGTCCGCTACTTTATACCCTTCTAAAATGTGGGTGAAAGTGTTGATCTTGATTCCCATGCTGTCCGCCATGTGCATCAACATGTTGATTTCACTCTGCACATAACTGTGGCAAGTAATGAATCGTTTTCCTTGCAAGATTTCCAACAAGGCATCTTTTTCTAAATCTCTTCTTGGTTTGGGAAGTTTTGTCTTTGATTTTAAAGACAACTCATAATTTTTCCATTCGTTGCCATATTCTCTGGCCTGATGGAAATGATCGTAATAGACTTGTTCTACTCCCATGCGGGTTTGCGGGAAACGCACGTTGTTGAAATCGCCTGCGTTGCTGTGTTTTACATTTTCACCCAAAGCAAACTTGATGAAGCCAGGAGCATTTTCAATGAGGATTTCGTCATGATTGACCCCCCAACGCAATTTGATCAACGCACTTTGACCTCCAATGGCGTTGGCACTGCCATGCAACAATTGAGAAGCGGTTACTCCTCCGGCCAGTTGGCGGTAGATGTCAATGTCCTCGGGCCAAACTACACGAGCTTCTTCCACTTCTGCGCTTGATGTTTGGGCATGTTCATTGACGGACATCAATGCGATGTGACTGTGCTCGTCGATAATGCCGCAAGTCACATGTTTTCCCTGGGCATCAATGGTGGTAATTTTTGCACCAGATGGAGGGGTTACTTTACCTACTTGTAAGATTTTTCCGTTTTGTATTAAAAGATCACCTTTGATGATACCTTCTTTTTCATTGGTCCACAAAGTTCCGTTTTTGATCCAAACCGTTTCTTGCGCAGGCAATGCGGTTCTGCCATAAGCACCAAAGGGATAGGTCATTTCAGTGATGGGGTTGATCCACTCTTCAACCTCCTCCTCGGTGCTGTCTTTGGCGGGAACATAGGCCTCGAATTGCCCGCTGACATTGATGTTTCGGCTATCTCCCTGTTGTCCCAAAAGCAACCATCCGGCAACACCGTTGTTGAGTTTTTGCAAACTGATGTATTGTTGCGTGACCGACAAACTATCGTTTTTGGGAGTCAAAGAAATGGAAATACGAACATCGTCTGTCTTCACCACACTGTTTTGTGAAAGGGTATCTTTTCCCTGAATCCAGGTGGCGACAATTCCCTGCGGTTTGTCTTCAATGACCACTTTTATTTCTTGTTTGTTTTCTGCAGTGAGATTGTATGTACCAAGCCAAGGGTTGGTTTTGGTGACGTTGACTTCATGCTTTTTCCCCATGACCCAGTTTTCTTCAATCTTGGATTTCTTGGAAAGCAAGGGTTCATTGGTCACGATGAAATTGGCCCATTTGCCGCTTTCTAAGCTGCCGATTTGGTCATAGGCCTGAATCCATTGAGCGGGGTTCTTGCAAAGGGCTTGAATGACATCAGATTCTGTTAATCCGTACTTGGAGGCTTTTTTAATGTTGCTTAAAAAACTGGATTTATCTTCTAGCCCATCCGTGGTAAAGGCAAAAGGAACGGCAGATTGTTTCAGAACCGCGGCATTGGAGGGTGCCCAATCCCAGTGCTTTAATTCTTCAAGGGGGACTTGACGGGCCAAAAGGGGATCAATCAAGTCATAAGGTCCAGGGAAGTTCACGGGGAGGATAAACGCGCCTTTGGTCTGAGCGATATCCTTGGCTCTTTGGTATTCATTCCCGGATCCTTTGAAGATGTATTGCACTTTCATTTCATCGCCGATTTTATCCGCGCGCAAAACATTCCATTTGTCGTCTGTTTCAAATATGGTGGGGAATTGCTGCAATTGTAGGAATGATTCCAAACTCAAATTGCGTTCTTCCTTGATGCCTTGCGACTTGTACCATTCAGCGTCGAAATAGGTTTGTCTCAATAATGCTATTGACCCCATTAGGCTGGAAGGATATTCTTGTTTGCTGCTTCCTTTGTCGAATGAAAGATGCGTGGTAACATTGGACTTGAGCATGGCCATATTTTCGTTGTCATTTAGAGCAACCAATGCTCCGCTTCCACGAACGATTCCATCCTTCTGATGGGTAACTACAGCGCCAACACCCGCTTTGATTAGTGCATTGGCAGCACCTTCGTCATAGCTGAAATGATAACTGGCCTGGAAGTCAGCGTGAATGGCGTCATTCCATCCAAACGCTCCTTTTCTGTTTCTATCTGGATTGGGAAAGGGCGACCAAGAAGAATACTCCACAGCAGGAAGACCGTAGTGGGTATATAAGTCAACAAATGATGGGTAAATGTGTTTACCGCTATAATCCAAAATCAATGTTCCCGCTGGCAAGGTGAATTCGGTGCCAACCTGAACAATGCGTCCTTTGAAGAAAAGCAGGGTAGCATCATTGAGTACTTGTTGATCATCAATGTGCAATGTGGCATGGACAATGGCGGTGTTGACCACCTCTTTTTCACGCGCGCCATTGACGGGGAAAGTGGGCTGTGCTTGCGTCCAAATGGATTGGAACAAAACAGCAAACAATATCATTTTTCGCATCTTGCAATGATAAGCAAAAAGGTGATGCGAGGGAAGGGGTAACCCCCCTTAATGAATAACGCTTACGAAGTTGGGAATGATGAGTTTTCCGGCTGTTTTTGCTTGAATTTCTTCTATGGTCACATCAGCCGCTCTTTCCAACAAAACAAAGGAGCCGTCATGGATATCAAAGACACCCAAATCGGTCACTACTTTCTTGATGCAATGAATGCCAGTGAGGGGTAAGGTACAATGGGGCAACAATTTTGAATTCCCTGCTTTGTCACAGTGCTGCATGGCCACGATGATGTTTTTGGCAGAGGCCACCAAATCCATCGCGCCACCCATTCCTTTGACCATTTTTCCGGGCACTTTCCAATTGGCGATGTCGCCATTTTCACTCACTTCCATGGCTCCCAAAATGGTTAAATCTACTTTTTGAGCGCGAATCATTCCAAAGCTCATGGCGCTGTCAAAGATGGACGAACCCGGCAATGTGGTGACGGTTTGTTTACCAGCGTTGATCAAGTCGGCATCTTCCTCTCCTTCGAAAGGGAAAGGTCCCATTCCCAATAATCCGTTTTCTGATTGAAGCACTACCTCGATGTCCTTGGGAACATAATTGGCCACTAGCGTAGGGATACCAATCCCCAAGTTGACGTACATGCCGTCTTTGACTTCTAATGCAATTCTTTTTGCAATTCCATTTTTATCCAACATGATTAAGCGCGCTTTTGGGTAGTTCTTTGTTCTATTCTTTTCTCGTAACGTTCTCCTTCGAAGATGCGTTGAACGTATATACCAGGGGTGTGGATGTGATCAGGGTCTAGCTCTCCTGCAGGCACCAATTCTTCTACTTCGGCAATGGTGATTTTCCCTGCCATGGCCATCATTGGATTGAAATTTCTGGCAGTGCTTCTAAAAATCAAGTTGCCCATGGTATCTCCTTTCCACGCTTTGACGATGGCAAAATCGGCATCAAAGGCATATTCCATGAGGTATTTTTTTCCATTGAATACGCGCATTTCTTTGCCTTCGGCCACTTCAGTGCCTACACCGGCTGGTGTAAAGATGGCAGGCATTCCGTATCCAGCAGCCATACATCGTGTGGCCAAGGTACCTTGAGGAATCAACTCCACTTCCAATTCACCGCTGAGCATTTGTCTTTCAAATTCTTCATTCTCGCCAACATAAGAGCTGATCATTTTTTTGACTTGCTTTCCTTGTAATAAAAGACCAAGTCCAAAATCGTCCACTCCTGCATTGTTGGATATGCAAGTAAGGTTATTTACTTTCATATTCACCAGTTCGGTGATGCAGTTTTCCGGAATGCCGCATAGGCCAAATCCCCCGAGCATCAGCGTCATTCCGCTTTCTATGCCTTGACAGGCTTCATTGGCATTTTTTACAACTTTATTGAATCCCATTTTTATTTTTTTAGAATTGAATCAGCTCCTCCCATGTACAATTCTCCATTGTTGTACAAATCTTCATCCCCATCATCGGAGAATACATCCTCGGCAAAAATAGCATCTGGTTCGTGGACATTGCAATCAAATCGGAGTGTATCATAGTTATCGGGTCGAGGGAAGTCGCCTTTGGAAATTTTGATATTGGGATCGGCGTATACTTTATTCATGAAGTACCCAAAAATCGGCAGTCCGGTATTGGCCCCTTGGCCCAGGTTGGTGCTGCTGAATCGAATGGTGGGATCCTGGGCACCAACCCATACGCCGGTTACCAAGTCGGGCGTCATTCCAATGAACCAACCATCGGTATTGCTTTGGGTAGTTCCGGTTTTTCCGGCCAGTGGATAGCGCAGATTTCCATAAGGTCGGCCACTTCGGATTCGGGCAGCTGTTCCAAAGTTGCAAACGCCTTTCATCATGTCCACCAGAGCATAGGAGACACTGGGATCCAGTGCTTGGCTGATTTGTGGATCGGCTTCGTAGATCATGTTTCCGTTTCGGTCTTCGATGCGCAATAAATAAGTGGGCTCGATGAACATGCCATGATTGACCATAGCAGAATTGGCACCGACCATTTCGTACAAGGACAATTGGGCTACCCCAAGCGCGATGGAATACGTTCTGGGAATGTCGCTTTTGATGCCCAGGTTGCGGGCCAATGCAATGACCGCATCAATGCCGTAATCACTAATCAACTGAGCGGCTACAGTATTGACAGACGCGGCCAAGGCCTTGTTCATCACATATCTTCCGGCACTTCCTCCTCTTGGACACCAACGCTCTCCGGTGGGAAGATTGAAACATGGCGAGGCTACCACAATCGGATCACATGGTTTTTTACCCATGCGCAAAGCAGTAGCATACACAATGGGCTTGAAGGTTGAACCTACTTGGCGGCGCGATTGGTAAACATTGTCATATTTGAAATAGTTGTAATCTATGCCACCAACCCAAGCTTTGATGTGTCCTGTTTTTGGATCCATGGACATCAAGCTTGCATGAAGAATGGATTTGTGGTACAATATGCTGTCCATGGGACTCATCAGTGTATCCTTTGGTCCCTTGTGGGTGTATACCTTCATTTTGGTTTTGGTGCCGAATATTTTTTCGATCTCCTTCTCATCATGCGCAGCCCAATGTTCCCCGCATCCACCGGCTTCAGCATCGCATACATATTCTTTTCCTTCTCGTGAAATATAACTTTTGGGTCGCTTACATTCCGGACACATCGTCCCAGCCAAGAATTTGTATCGTTCACTTTGTTTGTAAGCTTGGTCGATGATGTTCTTGCGATCGCTTTCCGAGATGCCATTGTAGAAAGGGAAGTTTTCTTTCTTGCGCGATTTTAAATCTTGCGTAAAAGCTTTTTGCAACTCTTTGCTTAGGTGCTCCTCAACGGCCCATTCCCCATACTCTTGCATTTTGGCATCGAGTGTTGTGTATATTTTTAGTCCATCCTTGTAAATGTTGTAGGGCGTGCCGTCTGCCTTGACATATTTCAAATTACCGTCCGCATTTTTCTCTTCAAAAATTTCTTGAATTTTTAAACGCAATACCTCTCGGAAATAGGGTGCCATTCCTTCTGTGTGGCTAATTTTTTGAAAATCCAATCCCAGCGGTAAAACGCGCAAGCTGTCATATTGCTGATCCGTGAGGTATTTGTTTTTAACCATTTGCTTCAGCACAACCTCTCGGCGTTTGGTGACTTTTTCCTCACGTTTGATGGGGTTGAACAGGGATGAATTTTTCAACATGCCAATCAGCATGGCCCCCTGCTCAACAGTAAGTTTTTCCGGCGTTGTATTAAAGTACACCAATGCAGCGGACTTGATTCCGACGGCTTGGTTCAAAAAGTCGTATTGGTTCAAGTAAAGGGTGATGATTTCTTCTTTGGTATAAAGTCGCTCCAGTTTGCAAGCGATAATCCATTCCCGAATTTTTTGCCAGGCCCGTCTGACTTTTCCAACCTTTTCAAAATTCTTGGTGAATTGTTGTTTGGCCAATTGCTGCGTGATGGTAGAACCACCGCCATCTTGTCCCAGACTGAACATGGCTCTGAATAACCCCAAGTAATCTACTCCGCTGTGTTGGTAGAAACGCTCATCTTCAGTGGCCACCAAGGCATCTACCACATGCTTGGGGATTTCTTGAAACTTAACATCGGCGCGATTTTCCTTGAAATAGGAACCAATCATTTTTCCATCGGCAGAATAAATAGAGGAAGCCAAACTCACTTTGGGATTGGCCAATGTTTCTACGTTGGGCAATCCACTGAATAAGGTGATGAGAAGAATAAGGAAGACCAACAATACGGGACTGGCTCCAATCCAAATGATGCGCTTGTTGTATTTCTTGATTTGCTCTGGGCTCAATTTTTCCATTCTTGCAAAGATAAAACCCTGACACCCCGCTCACCGGTGGAGTTGACCTTGTTTTAACAATGGTTTGCTCATTTCTCTTCCCCTTCTGCGGGTGCGGTGGCATGAAAGTAAGCATGAATCTTTTTGGCCACAGGAGCGGAAACACAAGCGGTTAATGATGCGATGCTTTGGGCCTTGATGTTGTCTACACTGCCAAATTGAATCAATAATTTTTGCGCACTCTTGATTCCCAAACCGGGAATTTGGGTTAGCTCAGTTTGCAGGGCCTCCTTGCTCCGGCGATTGCGGTGTTTGGATAAACCAAATCGGTGGGCTTCATCGCGCAGCTGTTGAATCAGTTTTAAAGATTCAGATCGTTTGTCCAAATACAGCGGATCCGAGTCTCCTGGAAAGTAGATTTCCTCTAATTTTTTGGCAATGCCAATGACGGCTACTTTTCCCACCAATTGCAATTGCGCCAAGCTTTCCATTGCGGCACTCAATTGCCCTTTTCCACCATCGATGATGATTAATTGGGGCATCGGTTCATTTTCCTCCATCACCCGATGGTATCTCCTGAAAATGGCTTCTCGCATGGTGGCAAAGTCATCAGGACCTTGCACTGTTTTCACATTGAAAATGCGGTAGTCCTTTTTACTCGCTTTGGCTTCTTTGAATACCACGCAGGCACTTACGGGATTGGTTCCTTGAATGTTGGAGTTGTCAAAACATTCAATGTGTCTTGGAATTTCTGTGAGGTGTAAATCTTTTTGTAGGGTAGACAAAATGCGCTCCACATGGCGCGCTGGATCCGTCAATTCTATTTGCTTATGCGATTGAAGCAGGCTTTGCTTGGCATTGCGTTCAGAGAGTTCCAATAGTTTGCGTTTGTCTCCACGCAATGGGACTGTCAGTTTGATTTTCTCCCAGGGCCATTCTATTTCAAATGGAACCAGCACTTCAATGGACTTGGATTGAAACTTATCCCGAATATGGGTGACCGCAAAAGCCAATACTTCCGCATCTGATTCATCCATTCTTTTTTTCAATTCCATGTTGTATCCAATGGAAATGGTGCCATTCATGATTTGCAGGTAGTTGACGAACGATGTGTGCTCATCAGCCACCATCGTGAAAACGTCTATGTGCGAGATCGAAGGATGTACAATGGTGTTCTTGGTTTGAAAGCTCTCCAACGCTTCGATTTTCTCTTTGATTTTTTGGGCCGCTTCAAATTCCAAGGCAGTGGCGCGCTGAAGCATTTCTTGTTTCAGATCCCGCAACACATCGCCGTAGTATCCCCGAATGATGCGTTTGATTTGAAAAATATGTTGGTCGTAATCTTCTTGTGATTGTTTCGCATCGCAAGGCCCCATGCAGTTTCCAATGTGGTATTCCAGGCAAACGCGGAACTTCCCTTTTTCAATGTTTTCCTGGTTTAATGGAAGATTGCAAGTGCGAATGGGATACAGTGTTTTGGCCAATTCCAATACTTGGTGCATGGCTTTGACACTGGTGAATGGACCTAGGTAGGTGGATCCATCTTTCAAGATTTTTCTGGTCGCAAAAACACGGGGAAATTTTTCGTTCTTGATGACGATACTGGGATAAGTCCGGTCGTCTTTTAATGCAATGTTGTACTTGGGTTTGAATTTTTTGATGAGCGAATTTTCGAGCAAAAGGGCGTCGGACTCATTGGCGACCACAATGAATTTGATGTCGGCGATGCGCTTGACCAATTGAAAAGTCTTGGCATTTTCAAATTTGATTTTGCTGAAATAGCTGGTGACCCGATTTTTGAGCACTTTGGCTTTTCCGATGTAGAGCAATTGGCCTTGATCATCATAATATTGATACACACCGGGTTTATCTGGCAATGTTTTCAGGATGTTCTCTATGTGCGCACTGGTTTTCAAACGTGGCTAAGTTAATGCGAATGTGGTTTAACTTAGCGGCATGCAATTGATCACAGGAGCAACGGGTTTGGTGGGTTCACATGTGTTGTTGTACCTATTGAAAAAGGGTGTGCCAGTGACGGCATTGTACCATCAGCGTAGTCCAAAAGAAACGGAAAGTTGGTTGCGCAGCAAGGGGGTGAGTTGGTCGGACAGTCAGTTGCATTGGATGACAACCGCATCATTTTGGAATCAATCCGATTTTTCTCAATATCAAGTGGTATATCATTGTGCTGCGGTGGTGAGTTATCATGAAAAAGACCATGCGCGCATGATGGAGGTGAATGTGCATCAAACGGCAGAATGGGTGGATTGGGCCATGGAATGGGACGTGGATTTTTGTCATGTGAGTTCCATAGCCGCATTGGGAAAGTCAGAAGAGCAAGCCCCCATAGATGAGCATTGTTTTTGGCAGCCCTCCAAGGAGCACACCGAGTATTCTCGAACAAAGTTTTTGGGTGAGATGGAAGTTTGGCGGGGAATAGAAGAAGGATTGAAAGCGGTGATTGTAAACCCAGGAGTCATCATCGGAGATGGTCATCGGAACCAAAGTTCGGGTCAGCTGTTTGATACCGTTGCCAGAGGATACAATTATTATCCTCTAGGCGGAACGGGTTGGATTGGAGCCCATGATGTCGCGCAAATCATGATTGCCTTGGTGGATCAAGGCTGCTGGGGAGAGCGATTTGTCCTTGTAGCGGAGAATCAATCCATGCAATGGGCTTTTTCCAAAATGGCCAAAGCGTTGAACCTGCGCATTCCGCAGAAGCCACTAACGCAAGGCATGTTGAATTTCATTTATTTTTTGGATGCGATGAAAGAATTGATTTCTGGGAAACGCGCCAAAGTAACAGCTGAAACCATCCGAAATACTGCGGTGGTGAAGCGATTTAGCAATGATAAAGTAGCCAAACAATTGCAATGGAAATTTGCCGCTATGGAAGATGTTATTCAGCAAACAGCGTGTAACCTCTTTCCGCAGTTACCTTTGCCAATCGAAAAAAATTAGAATGGAAGCCATCAAGAAGAAAGACGCTCTGGATTATCATGAGCAAGGAAGACCGGGCAAGTTGGAAATTATTCCTACCAAACCGCACAGTTCGCAACGCGATTTGGCGTTGGCTTATTCACCGGGAGTGGCAGAGCCTGTTTTGGCCATTGCTGAGAATCCGGACGATGTGTATCGCTATACGGCCAAAGGAAATTTGGTAGCGGTTATTTCCAATGGAACAGCCATTTTGGGATTGGGGAATTTGGGACCGGAAGCTTCCAAACCCGTGATGGAAGGGAAGTGCATGCTGTTCAAAATTTTTGCCGACATCGACAGCATTGACATTGAAGTGAAAGCCACCGACGTGGATGATTTCATCAATACGGTAAAGAATATTTCCCCCACATTTGGCGGAATCAATCTGGAGGATTTAAAAGCCCCAGAGGCTTTTGAAATTGAGGAGCGATTGAAGGCCGAGTTGGATATTCCCATCATGCATGATGACCAACATGGAACGGCCATCATCAGCAGTGCGGCCTTGATCAATGCATTGGAGTTGGCTGAAAAGAAAATAGGTGAGGTTAGAATTGTAGTGAGCGGCGCAGGAGCTGCGGCATTGAGTTGTGTGGACATGATGATTCAATTGGGTGCCGATCCCAAGAATGTGTACATGTACGATTCCAAAGGATTGATTACGGCGGATCGTGAAGATTTGGATCACCGCAAGAGAAGGTTTGCAACAGAAAATAATTTGGGAACCTTGGCAGAAGCCATGGTGGGGGCGGATGTGTTTTTGGGTTTGTCGCAAGGGAATATTGTTTCTCAAGAAATGATTGTTGCCATGAATGACAACCCCGTTGTTTTTGCTTTGGCCAATCCCAATCCGGAAATTTCTTATGATGACGCTTTAGCTGCTCGTACAGATGTCATCATGGCAACGGGACGTAGTGATCATCCCAATCAGGTGAACAACGTTTTGGGATTTCCTTTCATTTTCCGAGGCGCATTGGATGTTCGAGCACGTTGCATCAACAATGAAATGAAGTTGGCTGCGGTGCATGCATTGGCTGCATTGGCCAAGGAATCGGTGCCAGAAGAAGTTGTACAAGCGTACAACTTGCAATCTTTGAGTTTTGGTCGTGATTACATCATACCCAAACCATTGGATCCAAGATTGATTTATGTTGTATCGACGGCAGTAGCCAAGGCTGCAGTGGACAGTGGGGTGGCCAAATTGCCAATGAAGGACGCGGAAGCGTATAAGGCAGAATTGCTGAACCGAATTGGTCGCGACAATGCCTTATCCAGAGGTATTGCAGAGCGCGCAAGAAAGTCGCCCAAGCGGGTGGTTTTTGCAGAGGGGGAGAACATTAAAATATTGAAGGCTGCAGAAGCCGCCAAGGATGAGGGTTGTGCCATCCCGATTTTGTTGGGAGATGAAAAGCGCATCCGAGAGTTGATGGAAGAGTGGGACATTGATTTGCGCGACGCTCAAATTTTTGATCCACGTGTAGAAGCCAATGACGCCAACCGCGAGCGCTTTGGACAAATTTACTTTGAGAGAAAACAGCGCAGGGGAGTTACGTTTACCGATGCAGTGCGCTCCATGCGAGAGCGGAATTATTTTGGAGCGATGATGGTGGAAACGGGCATGGCCGATGCAATGATCAGTGGAATGACCCGCAATTATTCCAAAGTGATTCGTCCCGGTTTACAGGTCATTGGTCCAGAAGCAGGAGTGAAGAAAGTGTGCGGAATGTACATCGTACAAACCCTAAAAGGTCCGCTTTTCATTGCGGATACCACGGTCAATGAAGACCCCAGTGCCGAAGATATTGTGGAGATTACTTTGCGGGTTGCCGAGGCCATTAGTAAGATGAAAATCACGCCGCGCATTGCTTTGTTGAGTTACTCCAATTTTGGTTCGGCCAAAGGAAAAGACCCCATGAAAATGGCAAAAGCGGCTGAGATTTTACAGCGTGATTACCCTCAGTTGATTGTTGACGGTGAGTTGCAAGCCAATTTTGCCTTGAATCAAGAGATGATGGAAGAGAATTTTCCATTTTCTAAATTGGTGGGACATCAGGTGAATACCTTGATTTTCCCCAACCTTTCTGCAGGAAATATTGCCTACAAATTGTTACAAGAAACCGCGGGATATGAGGTCATTGGGCCAGTGTTGTTGGGAATGAATCATAGCTATCATATTTTGCAAATGGGATGCTCCGTGAGGGAAATTATTAACATGATCCGCATTGCGGTTGTTGACGCACAATTCAAGGGTACCGGACGCGCATAAAATTGCGGGTTTTTTTGTATTTTCGAGCCTTTCAAAAAATAAAGAAAGGCTATGGTAACAAGTATTCGGGGTAAGCTTTTGGAAAAAAGCCCTGTTCACGCGGTCGTCGATGTGAATGGTATGGGTTATTTGATCCAAATTCCACTGAGCACTTTTAGCCAGTTGCCCGATGGAGGTGAGGTGACTTTGTTCACCCACATGCACATCAATGGCAATGATTTTTCTTTGGTGATGTATGGTTTCAGTAATCCTGAAGACCGTGAAGTTTTCAAGAAATTAATTTCTGTGAGTGGAGTTGGACCCAACACAGCTCGCGTGGTGTTGTCCAGTTTGACGGCTGATGAGCTCAGAACGATTATCGTTCAAAAGGATGTCGCTAGTCTAAAGCGCATCAAGGGAATTGGCGAAAAAACAGCTGAACGGATGATTGTGGACTTGCACGATAAAATGGGCAAGTTGGAGAACATGACGACCGCTGAGAAATCAGGCATTGCATACAATATCCAAAAGCATGATGCGTTATTAGCTCTTTCCTCCTTGGGATTGGATAAAACCAAAGCCGAAAAAACCTTGGATAAGGTGATGAAAGAGTGGCCCAATGCGGGATTGGAAGAATGGATAAAATGGGTATTGAAGCAGATTTAAGTGAAGCGTAGTTTGGGGCATATCGTGCATTGGGTTTTTATTGCTGTTATTTCAGTGGTATCCTCGTGGGTCGCATGGTCTGTTACCACCATTCAAAATTCGGTGCCTTTTGTTCGCCGAAGCTCCATTACCGCATCTGTAGCAGACACCACCACCCCTCCTCCCATTTGGCCCAATCAAGATCCTGTTAACCCATCTCCCAATCCATCAGGAATTGCCGTTCCCCTCCCCAAAAACATCAAGTACCATGTTGAGTACAATCCGGAAACGGGGATGTACGAGGTATCGCAGAAAGTAGGGGATCGAATTGATTTCAGAAACGCTACCCAAATGACCCGTGAGGAGTTCATGGATTTTCAATTAAAAGACAACGTAACGGCTTATTGGAAAGAACTGGTTGAAGAGGATGATCAAGCCAAGAGAGAGTTTGCGCCTGTTTTTAAAATCAACTCGGATGCTTTTGAAACCATTTTCGGATCCAATGAAATTGAGATTCGACCGCAAGGAAGTGCGGAATTGACTTTTGGAATGAACATGTCCAAGGTGGACAATCCCCGTATTCCCGAGCGTCAGCGCAAGGTGACCACCTTCAATTTTGACCAAAAAATTCAGCTCAATGTTACCGGGAACATCGGTACGCGAATGAAGCTCAACGTGAATTATAACACCGAGAGCCAGTTTGATTTTGAGAATCAAATGAAATTGGGGTATACCGGAGATGAGGATCAAATAGTAAAGAAAATCGAGTTGGGTACGGTTCAAATGCCGTTGTCAGGTTCCTTGATTCAAGGAAGTTCCAGTTTGTTCGGTGCCAAGATTGAAACCCAATGGGGGAAACTGAGGAACACCACGGTGCTCTCACAGCAAAAGGGGGAGCGAAAGGAGATCACGGTTCAAGGTGGCGCGCAGACCCAGCAGTTTGACATCGCCGCAGACAACTACGAGGCCAATCGCCATTATTTTCTTTCCGGGTTTTTCCGCAACAATTACGACAAGTCCATGGAGACCTTGCCAGTAGTGAACAGCGGTGCCAACATCACCAGGATTGAAGTTTGGGTAGTCAACCAGCAAGCCAATACACAGGATGTACGCAACATTTTGACCTTCTCTGATTTGGGAGAAAGTCAAAATTTCATGTCGACGGATTATGCCTTTCAAGGATTGATGAATCCCAATCAAATCCCCAATCCGGACAATGACAACAACGCCTTGTACGACATCATGATGGGGGCACCTGATATTTTGGGATTTACCAATGCCAATCCTTCTATTCAGGCTTTGGGATTGGGTTTGAAACAAGGTGTGCACTATGAGCGGGTGGGAAATGCGAGAAAATTAACCAGTTCTGAATTTACCTACAATGCCCGTCTGGGCTTTATTTCGTTGAAGCAAGCGCTAAACAATGCGGAAGTTTTGGGTGTTGCCTTTGAGTACACTTTGAATGGACAAACTTATCAGGTTGGAACCTTCTCTCAAGACGGAATAGCGGCGCCCAGTGCTTTGGTGCTAAAAATGTTGAAGTCGTCCATCACCATGGTCAAATTGAGCAACGGCGATCCAGCTCCACTTTGGGACAACATGATGAAAAACGTCTATAATCTGGGAGCTTTTGGGGTGTCTCCCGAGAATTTCCGTTTGGACGTTTGGTACAATAACCCATCAACAGGGGTCAACATGAATAGCATTCAGCGCGATCCCTTGTCTGGACGATTGCTGCTACAAGTTTTGGATTTGGACCGCATTGACAACCAACAAATGCCCTATCCAGATGCCTTTTTTGACTTTGTTCCCAATGCCGCCACCCAAGGAGGATTGATCGATGCGCAAACAGGACGGATTTTCTTCCCGCACGTTGAACCTTTTGGTCAACACCTGACCAATGAAATTATTGCCGGATTGGGAAATACCACAGCGGCGCAGCAAATGATTAGTCAAGTGGTTTTTCAGCCGTTGTACGATAGTACAAAGACCTCTGCTCAGATAAACTTTCCTCAATTGAATCGTTTTCGCATCAAGGGTCAATACCAAAGTGCCTCTGGATCGGACATTTCCTTGAATGCGATGAACATTCCTCAAGGATCTGTAAGCGTTACTTCTGGGAGCATTAAATTGGTAGAGGGCCAAGATTATACGGTGGACTACAATTTGGGTCGAGTAAAAATCATCAACGATGGGGTGATGAACAGTGGCAATCCCATTAAGGTTTCTGTGGAGAGCAATTCATTGTTCAACATGCAATTTAAGACCATGATTGGTAGTCGATTTGATTACAAGTTCAGTGATAAATTGACGGTGGGATCGACGGTGATGAACCTCCGGGAACGCCCTTT
The DNA here is from genome assembly GCA_039798325.1 of Bacteroidota bacterium. Taxonomy (GTDB): domain Bacteria; phylum Bacteroidota; class Bacteroidia; order Flavobacteriales_D; family Sanyastnellaceae; genus CAMCTV01. Next base: position 1,373 of record JBDKGG010000002.1, on the reverse strand, counting down.
GACGCAGAAGGTCAATATTGGTGATGAGCCGGTGAACAACTGGGTGTTGGGTTCGGATTTCAATTACCAAGAAGAAATTCCTTTCATCACAGAGATGATTGACCGACTGCCTTTTATCAAGACCAAAGCCAAATCTACCGTTACGCTGAGTGGTGAGGTCGCCAAATTATTCCCCGGACACAGCAAGGCCATTTCTAAGATTGGTAATTCGTACATCGATGACTTTGAGGGAAGCCAGAGCATCATTGATTTGCGGACCATCAATCAATGGTTCTTGGCCAGTACCCCCAAATTGCAGCAAGGTCTTTTCCCGGAGGGAAATATTGAGGACAGTTTGATTTATAATTACAACCGTGCTCGCTTGAGTTGGTATGTCATCGATCCGCTTTTTTATCGATCCAACGCCCTTACCCCACCCAATGTAGACGCCGAAATGCAGAGCGATCACCGGATGCGTGAGGTTTTGGAGTCGGAGGTTTTTCCCAATCGTCAATTGCCCCCAGGAACACCTCCCAATATTGCCACATTGGATTTGACCTACTACCCCAATGAACGAGGCCCATACAATTTTGATCATCCCACTGGAGCGCCGGGATATTCCTCGGGTATAGATGAAGATGGATTCCTAAATGATCCCGATACCCGATGGGGAGGGATTCAACGCGCATTGACGACCACCGATTTTGAAATGAGTAACGTTCAGTTTATTCAGTTTTGGTTGATGGATCCTTTTCATGAGGACTCCCCCAATGTGAATGGCGGTGACTTATATTTCAACTTGGGAAATGTGTCAGAAGATGTATTGAATGATTCTCAATTGTCTTTTGAAAATGGTTATCCAACCGACAATAACCCTCTTCCCACCTTGCAGGGAACTTGGGGAAATTATCCCAATCCTTCTACGTTCAACGTGGTCAATGCTTTTGATAACACCACGGGATCATACGCCCAGCAGGATATTGGATTGGATGGATTGACCTCAGGTGGAGAACAAACGTTTTATTCCCAATGGTTGTCTTCTGTTCAAGGCCATGTAACAGCTGACGCTTATGGAAAAATTGCACAAGATCCCGCAGCGGATGACTTCCGATACTTCAGAGGCAGCCAGAGCGACCAAGAAAATTTGAACACCATTGAGCGATACAAATCCTACAATGGATATGAAGGGAACTCCAACACCTCAAGCCCTGAGGGATACCCGATCGCAGCCACCACAGTGCCCAACACGGAAGATATCAATCAAGACATTACTTTGAACCAAATAGAAAGTTACTTTCAGTACAAAGTCAGTTTACGTCCTGGTGATTTGGGAGAGAACAACATCGGCGACAATTACATTACCGATAGCTTTGTTACCACCAAAACCACGGCCA
>JBDKGG010000001.1:0-7963 GCA_039798325.1 Bacteroidota bacterium | reverse complement strand
CTGGAATACGGCAACATTGGAAACTACAGCAACGGATTGGCTACCATTTACAAGGATGGAAAAATGGGATACATCAACAAAGCCGGTAAAATTGTTATTCCCATTGTTTATGAACGCGCAGGTGATTTCGGATTGGAAACAGCCATCGTAAAGAAAGATGGGAAATGGGGAATGATCAATCCGACAGGTGAGGTTGTCTTGCCCATTGTCTATGAAGATGAGATTCGGTTCAGCGGTGCACTGGCCTTGACCAAGCTCAATGGTAAATCAGGGGCCATCGACAAAAGTGGAAAGATCCTTATTCCCTTTGAATTTGAGAGTATTGCCTATTTCCGTGATGGATTGGCGCACGCCATACGCAATGGTAAACATGGATTCATCAATGAAAAAGGTGAAACGGTGATTCCGTTTGAATACGATTGGGCAGGGAATTTCAATGAAGGTTTTGTTATTGTAAAAAAGGACAACTTGTGGGGACACATCAACAAGGAAGGGAAGATCACCACACCTTTTGAGTACGAGCTGACAGGCGACTTCAACCGTGGACTTTCTAACGTGAAGAAAAATGGAAAATCGGGAAGGGTCAACGCGGAGGGGAAGTTGGTTCTTCCCTGCAAATACGATGGCATCAATGGGTCATACTCGGATGGTCGAATGATTGTGAGCATTAATTTCCCTGAAGGAAGGAAAAAAGGATTTGTGGATGAAAAAGGCAATGAAGTGATTCCCTGTATTTATCATGACGTCAAAGCTTTTTCCGGCGGAAAGGCTCAGGTGCAGAAGGAGGCGAACAGCCCTTGGAGAACGATTGATGTGAATGGGAAAGAGGTGAATCCTTGATGGATTTCTTGTTTTTAATCGGCTTGTGCCGTTGCATTTTCCGCGATGAAAACGTTTGGTTTTGATGTAAAGTAACCTGCCTCTAAATTCATCCTGAAATGCCCCGATTTTGCTTACTTTTGCACCTAACTTATGGCACAGATAGAATTATTACTTCCCAAGATGGGAGAGAGTGTTGCAGAAGCAACCATTATCAAGTGGGTTAAGAATGAAGGTGACGCAGTTAAAGCTGACGAGCCCATCATTGAAATCGCAACCGATAAGGTGGATAGTGAAGTTCCCGCTCCTGAGGATGGAACCCTCATCAAATGCCTAGTCAAAGAGGGGGATGTCGTGCAAGTGGGTCAGCCCATTGCCATCATCCAAACTGGCGCTGCTGAAGCTACTGTTGCTGCCGCTACTGCCGCTGCTCCTATCGTGGTTGAAGAAAAGATGCCAGATATTCCTTTGGTTCCTTCGCCCTCAGCACCCGCTGCAGCCATCGTTTCCGGAGATCGTTTTTATTCTCCTTTGGTCAAGAACATGGCCAAGGCAGAAGGAATCAGTCAAGCCGAGTTGGACTCAGTGTCTGGCTCAGGTCAAGGCGGAAGAGTGACCAAAGAAGATTTAAAAAATTATATTGCCCATCGCGGCAAAGCCACCATTGCACCCGTTACTGCAGCTCCTGTGGCTCCAGCTGCAACTCTAGCTGCTGATGCTCCAACACCTGTGAAGGAAGCGCCCAAAGCCAAGCCTGTTCTCTCTGTCAATGGCAATGATGAGATTGTTCAAATGGACCGCATGCGCAAGTTGATTGCGGACCACATGGTGATGAGCAAACAAACTTCTCCACACGTGACGAGTTATGTAGAAGCGGATTTGACCAATGTGGTAACCTGGAGAGAAAAAGTCAAGAAGCATTTTGAGCAAAAGGAAAAAACCAAATTGACTTTTACGCCAATATTCATTGAAGCGGTTGCCAAGGCCATCAAGGATTTCCCTGGTGTTAACGCTTCAGTAGATGGAGATAAAATCATTTTGCGCGGAGACATCAACATCGGAATGGCGACGGCGTTGCCTTCTGGAAATTTGATTGTTCCCGTCATCAAGAATGCCGATCAATTGAACTTGGTGGGCATTGCCAAGAAAGTCAATGACTTGGCTGAACGCGCAAGAGCCAACAAATTGTCACCGGACGATATTCAAGGCGGTACCTACACTTTAACCAACGTGGGATCATTTGGTAATGTCATGGGAACACCCATCATCAACCAGCCCCAAGTGGCCATCTTGGCAGTAGGTGCCATTCGCAAGAAGCCCGCGGTCATTGAGACTCCAGCAGGGGATTTTATTGGTATCCGTCACATGATGTTCCTTTCTCACAGTTACGATCACCGCATTGTCGATGGTGCATTGGGAGGGATGTTTGTAAGAAGGGTAGCAGATTATTTGGAAAATTGGGACGTTAACCGCGATATTTGATTGTAAATCACTAAAAAACAGTGCTATGGTTTTTTTCAAGAATTTTTTATTGGTTGTTTTGATAAGCCTGGGCATGGCTTTCACCGCATTTGCTCAGCCAGATGGTCCAGCCAGTTTTGAAGAGGCCAATACCCTCATCGAAGAAAAACTTTGGGACCAAGCGGTCATCGAATGGCAAAAGCTATTGGCCAAGAAACCACTCAATGCCAATTACCATTATAAGTTGGGCATGTGTTTGTTGGAGACCAAAGACAAGAAAGATGCATTAGAGCATTTGGAAACGGCGACAGGAAGTGGAAAGTTCTCCAAAAACTATGATCCATATGATGATAGCGAAGAACTGGCCCCCATTGAGGCCCTTTCTTATTTGGCCAAAGCACAGCATTTGAATGGAAAGCCAGAGGATGCAATTGAGTCTTATGAGTTGTTAAAAACGAAAATTAAAAATCCAGGTCATTTGCTTTTGAAAGATATGCCCCGACAATTGGAGCAATGTGAAGAGGCGAAATTGCAAATGAAATCCCCCAAGAATCACAAGATTACCAACGTAGGCACTGCAATCAATTCAGAGTACAAGGACTTTAATGGTATGGCTCCAAGAGATATGAGTGCGTTGTACTTTAGTTCAAATCGTGAAAGGGCAGATGGCAGCAACGCCAAATTGGTTGATCCAGAAACCATGGAGTTTGAGGATGACTTGTACATGAGTTTCCGCGGAGCATCCGGAAAATGGGGTCCCGCAGAATTGCTGAATATCAATTCAGACAAAGGTGATCGCGTTACCGGAATAACAGCCGATGGTCATACCTTGTTCATCAGCAAAGGTCCCCGTGATGACGCTGAATTTTACATGTGTAAATTGATTGGTGAACGTTGGACAGATCCTGTACCTGTGAGTTCTTCAGTAAATTCTCAGTTTCAGGAAATGGACATGGCCATATCGCCTGATGGCAAGACGATTTATTTTACAAGTAATCGCCCCAATGGTTTGGGTGGTTTTGATATTTATCGTGCCAAGTTGGAGAAGAATGGAGAATGGGGCGAGGCAGAGAACTTGGGTGAATTAATCAATACCAAGTACAACGAAGTTTCCCCTTCTATCGGTGGAAACGGAAGAATTCTTTACTTTTCTTCTGAAGGACACAATACCATGGGAGGTTTTGATTTGTTCTCGGCAAAAATTGATGCCAAGGGCAATATTGGGAATACTACCAATGTCGGTTACCCATTGTCTACTACCGATGATGATTATTATTTTCAGGCAGTGCCAATTTCCAGAAAGGGTTATATCACGTCATCTAAAATTGGTGGTTCTGGATTGCAAGATATCTATGAGGTGATTTTAGCACGCGACCCCAACGAGGCTCCTGTTGTTTTAAAAGGCAACATGATTGCTTTTGGTAAAGCCATTCCATCGGGAATTAAAATTTTAGCCAAAGCAAAAGACGAGGATTTGAAGGTAGAGGCTTCTGCCGATGCGACAACAGGAAGTTATGAATTGAAACTCCCTCCTTGTGCTCAATACAAAGTGCAGGTGATGTTGGAGAAAATTGTTTTGAATGAATATGAAGTGGAAGCGGTTTGCGATGAGTCTGTCATGAGTATTGAGCATGAGACCTACATTCTTCCTATCGTGAAAAGACCTCCTCCCAAGCAAGATTTGGCAGAGAAAAACAAGAAAGATACCAAGGCGGATAAGAAGGCTGAGAAGGAAAAAGAGAAAGCTGAGAAAGAAAAAGCCAAGGCAGCCGAGTTGGCAGCAAAAGAGAAGGCAGAATTGGCCAATATGAAATTTGGCGGTAAAAAAGCCAAGCCTGTGAAAGAGAAACCAGCAGGCGAAACAGAGAAAATTAGCCCAACAAAATATTACTTTACCTATGGTGTTTTCCGGGTGAAGTTAGAAGACATGGGATTGTTTGTTGAAGAAGTGGCCGTGTTGATTGAAAAGCGCGGTATTACAGAGATTGATGTCTATGCAAGTTCTTCCAAGGTTCCTCGTTCAAACAAGAAATCCAATGAAGAATTGTCCAAGCAGCGCGCCGATGACGCCATGATTGTGATTCGAAAAGAATTGCAACGCATGGGTTACGAGGAGGGAATTCATTATAAGTTCAGAAAGATTGATTCTGGAGTGAATGGAAAAGAATACGAGAATGACGCCAAAGAGAATAAGGATGTTTACGAGCGTTATCAATATGTTGAGCTTTCAGCTGAAGGATAAGTAAAATTTTAAACCAAAAACCACAACCCCCGAGTAGGGGGTTGTTTTTTAATATGAAGTATCAATTTAACTTGAAAAAGCCTTTGGCTTTTTTTGATCTCGAAACAACGGGTGTTGATGTTGGGAAGGACAGGATTGTAGAGATTGCTGTAGTGAAAGTGATGCCCAATGGACAGGTGCATTATTTGCCTGCTGAAGGCAAAGGAAGAATGTTATTTAATCCTGAAATGCCCATACCCATTGAGTCTTCTATGATCCATGGGATTTATGATGCCGACATAGCCGATGCCCCAACCTTTAATGATTATGCTCCGAAGCTTTTTCAATTTTTATTGGATTGTGATTTGGCGGGCTTTAATTCCAATAAGTTTGATTTGCCCCTTTTGGCAGAAGAGTTTTTACGCGCTGGAATAGCCTTTAGTGTGGAAGGAAGAAACCTCATTGATGTGCAAGTTTTGTTTCACATGATGGAACCCCGCAACTTGTCCGCGGCTTTGCGTTTTTATTGCGGTCGAGATTTGGAGGATGCCCATGAAGCGATGCCTGATGTGGTGGCCACAGCTGATGTCTTGAATGCCATGATTACCAAATACCAGGCAGTAGCAGTTCCCGGCGGAAAAGACGAATCTTTTCCTATCCAAAACGATATGGAATTGTTGCACAAAGTGAGTGAGCGCCGTCGCAAAGCCGATTTGGTGGGGCATGTAGTCTACAATGATGAAGACGTTCCCGTTTTTAATTTTGGCAAACACAAGGGTGTTCCCGTTACGCAGGTATTTGCCCAAGAGGCGGGTTATTACGGTTGGTTGATGAATGCTGATTTCCCTCGCTATACCAAGGAAGTGTTTAAGCAGATCAAAGAAGGAATGTGAGAAAAGTAATCGTTCTGGTGACCAATGATTTGAGCCACGATCAACGCGTTGCCAAGACTTGTACATGGTTCAAAGAACGTGGTGACGAAGTCACCTTGGTAGGATTCCTGAAGACGAATAGCCAACCTTTTTCTGCTGCATACCGTACCTATCGCTTTTCAAATCCTTTTCAGCAGGGTGTTTTCTTTTATGCCTGGGTGCAACTGAGATTGTTCTTTTTTTTGATGCAACATCGAGCAGATATCGTTTGGTGCAATGATTTGGATACCCTCTGGCCAGCAGCATGGTTGAAGCGATTTAAAAAGTATCAATTGATCTACGATGCACACGAGTGTTATACAGAATCGGTTGGCTTGGTTGATGCTCCAACCAAACGAAGAATTTGGTTGAAGGTTGAGCAATATTGTTTGCCAAGGGTCGATCATTGCATTACGGTTTCTCAGGGAATTCAATCCTTTTATCAAAATCGATATCCCCAACGTTTTCATGTGATGAGGAATTTACCCGATTTGGAAATTGTCCCTTTAGAGTGTGCCAAACCAGAAAGTTGGGACGGACAAAAAATCTTGTTTTATCATGGTATTTTTAATCCGCATCGCGGATTGGATGAGTTGTTTTTGGCTATGCCTTTGTTGCACAATGTGCGGCTGATTTTGGTCGGTTATGGAGAGCATGAGGTTGTGCTAAAAGACAAGGTAAGTTCATTGGGTTTTGAGGATAAAGTTATCTTTTTGGGTCCGATGTCGTATCCGAGTATTCTTGGCATACTGCGACATGTGGATTTGGGCATTGCCTTGGAAAAGCCCATTGGAGAGAGTTTTAAATGGTCCTTGCCCAATAAGATTTTCGATTACGCTCGGATGGGTGTGCCTTTTATTACCCTGGGAAATCCTGAAGTAAAGAAGGTCATGGATGTTTATCCGATGGGTTGGGTGCTGGATTCCTTGGAAGCACAATCTTTGGCTGAGCGCATTGAGTGGTGCCTATCTGAAATTCCCCTACGACGGGATGTTTTTCTAAATGCACAGGAAGATTTTTTGAAAGCGAACAACGCTCGGTTGGAGTGGGCAATTCTAGATGGTGTTATCGGTTAGATCGAGGTAAAATTTGCTTGATGCTAAATTTGAACAAGGTGCCCAAGATGGTGAGGACGTTCAAAGGAAAAGACAGCAATGCCCATTTGATTTTAATTTCCTCCCGATACAAATTCCAGGTGAACTTTTTTGACAAGCCGTCGGCTTTGCAAACAGCGAATGTCAATGGGGTAGTCAAGGCTTTTTTGCCTTGTAAATACAATTGAAGATGCAGATGATAATCACCCAAAATTCTGTAGTGGGCATTGAGTGGGGTGGTGAGGAACAAAGTTCTGCGATAGAAACAACCCTGCTGGTGCAAGGTATTTCGCCAATACATCTTCCATGTCAACCCACTGTCAAAGGTTTTGGGAATCCATTGGCTGACGGAATGGATGTTTTCTACTTTGCCCACCATTATATCATACTTGGGCAAAAAATCATATTTCATTAGACGCTCAATGACATCTTCACGTGCCAATTGATCGTCTGCCCCCATGAGGTAGATCCATTCTCCTTTGCTTTTGTCAATTCCACGCTGAAAGGCGTCAAAAATACCGTTGTCTTTTTCTACAAAAATCGAGCACTCGTTTTTGAATTCTTCCAGTATGGAAAGGGTAGTGGAATCTGTGCTGCCTCCATCTTGAATGATGAGTTCAATGGATGGGTGCGATTGATGCAGTATCGATAGAATGGCCGTTTTCAGGTCTTCACCTGCGTTGAAACATGCAATAACAACGCTTACCGAGGTCATGCTTTGGAAACACCCATTTGAATTTTCCCCTCTTCACAAACCCATACTTTTCCTTTGAATTGTTGCATGGCAATGTAGTCATGAGAAGCCATGAGCACGGCTGTTCCGGAAAGTGAGATTTGATAAAGGAGTTCTGTGATTTCCAAACTCATTTGTGGGTCTAAATTTCCGGTGGGCTCATCCGCAATGATAAGCATGGGTGTATTGAGCAATGCACGGGCAATGGCTACCCGTTGGCGTTCTCCTCCACTCAATTGATGCGGCTTTTGCAGTCCTTTGTTGTTGAGCCCAACACTATCGAGCGAGGATTCTATTCGGCTCTTAATGGCGTTGGCATCTTTCCACCCGGTTGCTTGCAAAACGAATTCAAGATTTTCATTCACTGTTCGATCATGGAGCAATTCAAATTCTTGGAAGACGATTCCTATTTTTCTCCTTAAGAATGGGATCTCCTTGGATTTGATTTGTTTCAAATCATAACCACAGCAGCGGGCTTCATCGGCTTGGATATCATGGTCGGCATACAAGGTCTTCATGAAACTACTTTTTCCGCTGCCACTCTTGCCGATGAGATACACAAATTCTCCGGGGTGCATTTGAAAATTCAATTGAGACAAAACCGGAATTTTATCGTGGTAGACACTTCCGTTCACAATTTTCACCAAGGCTTGATCTGTACTCATGAGGTGAAGGTATAACGAAAAAAAAGGTCGGAACATTGCTCCGACCTTTTTTATTGACA